>CBDUDJ010000245.1:0-4723 GCA_965365885.1 uncultured Gammaproteobacteria bacterium | reverse complement strand
AATGTCGACGCACGGCATCTGTGAGTGAAGAGCTCGTAACAGGCTTGATCGAGCGGGGTTGTCAGACGCCGCTGGCCCGAGTGTGTGCTGAGGACAGTTTCATCCCGCTGGGCAGCGCAGCCTATGAGGTGCTTCCCAGCGAAAGCAGCATCCTGACCAGCGCCAGAACCCTTCTCGACTAGTACTCTCGACTAGTACCGGGCATTAGCCTTTAGCCTTTCGCAATGAATTGCCGGACAATGCGCCTTTTAGGATCACTGCTAAAAAACATGGCATACGAAGACTTACTCCAGAACGTCGGACTCACGAGTGCTGCGCTCAACGGCGGGTCTCTAGCCGTTCATTCCCCAATCGATGGTGCTGAGGTCGCCCGGCTTACAACCCATACACCCGAACAGGCCCAGGAAATGATTGCTGCAGCTGTTGCTGCGTTCGAGGCGTGGCGGCAGGTTCCAGCACCACGCCGTGGTGAGTTCGTTCGCCTGTTAGGCGATGAGCTACGGGCTCAGAAAGAGCCGTTAGCGAAGCTCGTATCGATGGAGTGTGGCAAGATTCTGCAGGAAGGCCTGGGTGAAGTTCAGGAGATGATCGATATCTGTGACTTCGCCGTCGGCTTATCACGGCAACTTTACGGCCTGACGATGCCATCGGAACGACCGGGTCACACGATGCGCGAGCTCTGGCAGCCGATGGGCGTGTGCGGAGTGATCACTGCGTTTAATTTTCCCGTTGCCGTATGGTCATGGAACGCAGCACTGGCGATGGTTTGCGGTAACTCCGTAATCTGGAAACCTTCCGAGAAAACTCCACTGACCGCGCTCGCTGTGCAGAAAATCTATGAAAAAGTAGCAGCCGGGTTTACCGAAGTGCCGGCAGGTCTCAATCAGGTCCTGATTGGTGATGCGCAGATTGGTGCGGCGATGGTAGCCAGCGACGATGTTTCGATCATCTCCGCTACCGGATCGACAGGTATGGGCCGTAACGTTGCGCCGGTCGTTGCCGCTCGTTTCGGCCGCTGCATATTGGAACTTGGCGGCAACAACGCGATGATCGTGACACCATCGGCCGATCTACAGATGGCACTTCGGGCGATTGTTTTTTCCGCGGTAGGAACCGCAGGACAACGCTGCACTTCGCTGCGCCGCATCATCGTCCACGAAAGTGTCTACGATGAGCTTCTCGGCGCACTTCGCAAAGCCTACGAAGGCCTCGCAATCGGCAGCCCGCTGGATGAATCCGTTCTCGTCGGGCCCCTCATCGATGAAGATTCGTTTGAGCGGATGCAGAAGGCCCTGGTAACAGCAGTCGAGCAGGGCGGCGTCGTGAGTGGTGGTCAGCGGGTTCTGGCAGAGCAGTACCCTGATGGCTACTACGTGCAACCGGCGCTGATCGAAATGCCGGCTCAGACCGACATTGTTCGAACAGAAACCTTTGCACCGATCGTCTATGCGATGAAGTACTCGTCCTTCGACGATGCGGTGGCGGTGCAGAACGATGTTCCGCAGGGACTTTCCTCCTGCGTGTTCTCAGGTGAGATAAAGGAGACGGAGCACTTTCTTTCGCCACAAGGCTCCGATTGCGGAATTGCCAACGTCAATATCGGGCCGTCCGGCGCAGAGATAGGCGGCGCGTTCGGCGGTGAAAAAGAAACGGGGGGTGGCCGGGAGTCCGGGTCCGATGCCTGGAAAGCTTACATGCGACGGCAGACCGTAACCGTGAATTTTTCCGATGAACTGCCGTTGGCGCAGGGTATCAACTTCGAGGTATGAGTTTGTGAGCGAAGCGAAAATTTCCAGTATTGCCGTGTTGGGCCTGGGCGGCGTTGGTGAGCTGGCTGCAACGTTGCTGCACGATTCGGGATTCGAAGTTACCGGAGTGGATGTGAAATTGCCTGAGCGCAATCTTCCGTTTAATGTTGTCGCAGCCTCGGCTGAATCTTCTGCGGAACTCTCGAAGGTGCTCAAAGGAAAGGATGCCGTGCTTTCCTGTCTACCGTATCAGTTCAACAAGGAAGTGGCGCGCATCGCCTGCGATCTCGAACTTTATTATTTCGATCTCACAGAAGATGTTCCCACCAAAGAAGTCATACTCGAACTCGCCGAGAAGAGTCGCAAACTCATGGCGCCGCAGTGCGGGCTGGCACCTGGTTTCGTTGGTATCGTCGGCGCTCATCTTGCCGAGCAGTTCGAGGAGATCCGCTCAATCAAGCTCCGAGTCGGCGCGCTGCCGCAGCATCCAACCGGCCTGCTTGCGTACTCCTTCAACTGGTCACCGGAAGGCGTCGTAAACGAATATCTCAACGACTGTGAGGTGATTGAAGACGGTGAGCAGAAATGGACGTCGCCGATGGAGTGGGTTGAAACCGTGTATGTCAACGGCGTACGACTGGAGGCTTTCACGACGTCCGGTGGGTTGGGTACGATGTGTGACACCTACGATGGTCGAATAGAAAATCTCGATTACAAGACCATGCGCTATCCGGGGCATGCAAGGCTCATGAATTTCTTCTTTCACGAATTGCTGATGCGTGAAGATCGTGCGCTTGCCGGTAAGATACTGAAAAACGCAAAACCACCTGTGGATGAAGACGTCGTTCATATCCATGTCTCGGCGGAGGGATTGCAGGATGGTCGCTTGAGCCGCAAAGAGTTTGTTCGGTCCTACTATCCGATCAAGATCAACGGCCGGGCGTGGCGGGCAATTTCCTGGACCACTTCGTCATCGGTATGCGCCGTGATCGAACTCGTCAGTAGTGGCAAATTGCCGGATAAGGGTTTCCTGCGTCAGGAACACGTGCCTCTCGTGGATTTCTTCGCAACTACCAACGGCAGTCGGTACGCTGATTGAATGCATAGGAGATCACAATGATCGGCATCATCATTCGCCCACTGATTGCTGCGCTGGGTATAGCCCTGACAACCGCTATAATCCCGGGTGTTTCCGCTGACTCAACCGGCACGCTGGTCTGGGCGGCGATAGCGCTCGGACTCATTAATGCGATCGTGAGGCCGTTGGTGGTGTTGCTTACCCTGCCACTCACTGTGCTCACCCTGGGCATATTTTTACTGATCATCAATGCCGGCATGCTCAATCTTGCGGGCTTTTTCGTCGACGGGTTCAGCGTCGAAGGTTTTTTCAGTTCGATCTTCGGCGCTATCGTCATTGGCGTCGTCAGTGGCCTGGGCTCGATGTTCGTGGGTGACAAAGGTCGTTACGATGTGCTGATCGTGCGTCGCTAAGCGGCTAGAATGCCGGTTCGATCCGACTCCGCTGGCGGGCGCTCGGGTAAAGGCTTTTGGGGGAAATTCGATGAGAAGTGTTCTTGTGGTCGGTCAGACGTTTGCGTTTATGCTGCTTATGGCGGTGGCTGGGGTAGCGCAGACGCAGAATCATGCACCTAATCCTTATCAGACGATCTCGGGCTGGGCGAAACTGCCGGAAGGTCGGCAATGGGGCGCGATCAGCGCGATTTATCCTGCTAACGATGGCGAGCACATCTGGATTGCAGAACGCTGTGGTGCAAACGTCTGTGTCGGCAGCGATGGTGACCCGGTCATGCTCTTCGATTCGAAAGGCAATGTGGTCCGAAGTTTCGGCGCCGGGTTAATCGCCTGGCCGCATGGAATGCACGTCGATTCGGATGACAATGTCTGGGTCGCCGACGCGGTCGGCTATGCTCCAGTGCCTGATGGTTGGGGCCACGTCATCTACAAGTTCAGCCCCACCGGCGAATTGTTGATGACACTCGGTAAGAAGGGCATACCCGGTTCCGGCAAGGAAACTTTTCGCAAGCCCTCGGACATGCTGGTTGCTCCCAACGGCGATATTTTCGTCGTCGACGGCCACGGCTCAGCCGCCGGTGAAACCGTGAACAATCGCGTGGTGAAATTTTCCAGCGATGGCACTTACATCAAGGAGTGGGGTTCGGCCGGTGGTGATCATGGCGAGTTCAAAGATCCGCATGCGTTAGCGATGGATTCGCAAGGGCGCCTCTTTGTTGGTGACCGGGGCAACAGTCGCATTCAGATTTTCGATCAGGATGGCAACCATCTGGCAACCTGGACACAGTTCGGTCGACCCAGTGGCTTGTTCATCGACAAAAATGACGTGCTTTACTCCGCAGATTCCGAGTCCAACGCCCGACGTAACACCGGCTGGAAGCGCGGGATTAGAATCGGCAGCGCAAAGGATGGCTTCGTGACCGCGTTCATCCCCGATCCGGAGCCTGACCAGGACAATTCCGGGACCAGTGCTGCCGAAGGCGTTGCGGTGGATGCAGCCGGCAATATCTATGGGGCGGAAGTTGGCCCGCGGGCGATAAAAAAGTACGTTCTGCGCTAACGTCGTCAACTCACGCCAGACAGGGGGGCACATGTCTGAACAGCCTGTTTTCGATTCTGCCGGTCGAGCCTACGGAAGACCCGTCGCCACATTCGATGAGAAACTGATTCAATCAGGACCCGGTACGCCGGGTGGTGAATTGCTCAGACGTTACTGGCAGCCGGTGGCGCGCTGTGATGAGGTCAACGATCTGCCGGTCGCAGTCACTGTGTTCAACGAAGATCTGATCCTCTTTCGTGACAAGAGTGGTAATCCGGGACTGGTTTATCCGCGTTGCATGCATCGTGGGACATCGCTGATCTACGGTAAAATCGAACCGCAGGGAATCCGTTGTCCTTATCACGGTTGGCTTTACGACACGCAAGGACGCTGCCTGGAAACA
>CBDUDJ010000244.1:0-4735 GCA_965365885.1 uncultured Gammaproteobacteria bacterium | reverse complement strand
GGCGGCCAGCCGACGAGGTTGGGTATGGGCAATCATGCGATCGACACCGAAGCCTGCCGCCAGACAGATTTTCGGCAGTTGAGTGGTCTTGCCCGAACCCGTTTCACCGGCAACCACAATCACCTGGTGTGCGGTGAGCAGTGCGCCTATCTCAGCAGCGTATTCACTGATTGGCAGTTCTGCGGGAAATTCAATTTTGCGGGTGCTCACATCAACCACCATCACGGTTACGAAGCACTATTTGGAGAGGGCGTTCATCCCTTCTTCGAGACCACGAATGGTCAGAGGAAACATCTGGCCGCCAACCAGATCCTTGGTCATCGAGACTGAGGAAGAGTATTCCCAGGTTTCCTGTGGCGTGGGGTTGATCCAAACGAGCTTGTCGTAGATTTCGGTAAATCGTTCCATCCAGGACGCGCCAGTCTCTTCGTTCCAATGTTCAACGCTGCCGCCAGCATGTGTGATTTCGTAAGGCGCCATTGTGGCATCACCCACGAAAACGACTTTGTAATCTTGCGCGTACTTGTTGAGTATCTCCCATGTCGGCAGACGTTCATTCATACGCCGCCGATTGTCTTTCCAGACCGATTCGTAGATGAAGTTGTGGAAGTAAAAACTCTCCAGGTGCTTGAACTCAGTGCGCGTTGCCGAGAATAATTCCTCGCAGATCTTTACATGGGCATCCATGGAGCCACCGATGTCCAGAAACAGAAGTACTTTGACCGTGTTACGGCGTTCGGGACGCATACGGATGTCGAGCACACCGCCGTTGTGGGCGGTCGAGCGGATAGTGTTGTCCATGTCCAGCTCTTCATCGAGTCCCGTACGGGCAAATTTTCGCAGTCGACGCAGTGCCAGTTTGATGTTCCTGGTGCCAAGCTCGACCGAATCATCCAGATTCTTGTACTGGCGTTGATCCCAGACTTTTTTTGCTTTCTTCTTCTTGCCTTTACCGAGCCCGCCAGGGCCCTTGCGGCCATCGCGGTCGGGATTCTCTCCTTCTTCTCCTTCCTGACCTTCCTTAGCATCCTGTTCCGCCTGCCGGCGCTCTTCTTCTTCTTTGGCTTTCTGGAAGGCTTCAATCAATTTTTCCAAGCCACCGAGTGACTCGATTTTTTCAAGTTCCTCCGGTGTGAGGGATTTTTCGAATTCCCGGCGCAGCCACTCATCGGGAATCATCGATTCCAGAAGACCGTGAAGATCCTCGAGTCCCTTAAAGTAGGCGCTGAACGCTCTGTCGAACTTGTCGTAGTTTTTTTCGTCTTTGACGAGACACGTTCGGCTCAGTAGATAGAAGTCATCGATGTTTGCATAGACCAGACGATTACTCAGCGCTGCGATCAGATCCATGAGTTCTCGGATCGTAACCGGCACCTTGTATTTCCTGAGTGTCAGGAAAAAGTTAATCAGCATATCGGCTCTCTATTCAATGAGTCCCTGGGTCAGCCGCGACTGTCACGTCGATTCATGAATGCCAGACGCTCCAGGAGATGAACATCCTGCTCGTTTTTAACCAGCGCACCATACAATGGCGGTATCGCCTTTGACGTATCACGATTCGTCAGAATTTCATCAGGAATATCGTCAGCCATCAGCAGCTTCAGCCAGTCGATCAGTTCCGAGGTGGAAGGTTTTTTCTTGAGGCCCGGCACTTTGCGAACGTCAAAGAAGATTTCCATGGCTTCCTTTACCAGATCCTTTTTGATCTCCGGGAAGTGAACTTCAACGATCTGCTGCATGGTTTCGCGATCTGGGAAATTGATGTAATGGAAGAAGCAACGTCTCAGAAAGGCATCGGGTAACTCTTTTTCGTTGTTAGAGGTAATGATCACAACGGGACGTTGTTTAGCCTTTACCGTTTCTCCGAGTTCATAGACAAAGAACTCCATCCGATCGAGTTCCTGCAGTAGATCGTTCGGAAATTCGATATCAGCTTTGTCGATTTCATCGATAAGCAGCACTACACGCTCATCGGCGTCAAACGCTTCCCAGAGCTTTCCCTGCTTGATGTAGTTGCGGATATCCAGCACTCGTTCATCACCAAGTTGCGAATCACGCAATCGGCTTACCGCATCGTATTCATACAGGCCATTCAATGCTTTTGTGGTTGATTTGATGTGCCACTGAATCAACGGCATGCCAAGGGAGTTTGCCACTTCTTCAGCCAACATCGTCTTGCCGGTACCAGGTTCACCTTTCACCAGCAATGGGCGTTCCAGTTTCACCGCGGCATCCACCGCCATGCTCAACTCATCCGTGGAAATGTACGTTTCAGTGCTATCAAAAATCATGCAAATGTCCCGAGGGGTCTTTCAACCAAAACGCGGTACTTTAAAGTAGCGATGAGATGCCGACAAGTGCGTCGCCTTCGCAACACAAGTGGTGCTGCTGGACGAGACCGTACGCGTCGGCGATTCCGTCAATTGATCCTATTAAAGGTCTTTTGTTTTCAACGCGTTACCGTCAACTTCTAATGTCTGTTCAATGGTTCTGTGCATCAGCAGCTACTGTTTGTTTCTGGCCGGAGCCACGTCGCATCCGGTAGATGCTCCAACCGATCACGCCTGCGAGGATCACAACACTGGCCAGCAGCAACGAACGTACGGCCTGCCCTGCCTGGCCGTCAACCTGAAAGAGTCCCTCAAAGATCGCAATGAGGAAAGCGGGCGCGTAGTTACCTGGAAACTGGGGAACCGGCGCAGGTAGCAGCAACCAGACCGGGATGAGTAAGCGCACGAGGAGTTTCAGCCAGCGAGGTGAAAATCCTCTCGTCAGAAAGAACAAGCAGATCCAACCAGCACCACCGGCGAACAATACGACAGTCCAGGCGTTGAGATACTGCATCATGTTTCTACCCAATCAACGACATGTTCCTGATGCTCGTCTTCATGGACCATGCGCACGGGGATAACTCGGCCCCGGACGCTAATTTGAGCTTCATGCACGCTCTCCGGAGAGCCGGATATCAACGGATGCCAGGGTAATAATCCTTTGCCCTCCGCAACACGGCGGTAGCCACAGGTCATTGGTAACCAATTCAGCGTATGCGCCAGGTCTGCATCGAAATCAATGCACTCCTTCACCAGCTTGTGACGCTCCGGGTAGCGGGTACAGCGACAGCGATCTATATCCAATAGATCACAAACCAGCCCGGTGTAGTGAATCGTACCGTCATCCTCATCTTCAAGTTTAATCATGCAACATCGGGCACAACCATCACATAGAGACTCCCACTCCGCCTCATTGAGTTCGCCGAGCGCTTTTTCCTCCCAGAATGCCATCAGGCCACTACCGGTGGCTCGCCAGGCGGCAGTTGCAGGTAGTAACCAGTACTCTCAATCTGCTCAAGCACCTGCTCAGCATTCGCCCGTGCAAGACTTCGCTGCGCAGTGAGCTCGAGGGATAGGGTTTCCTGCGGCTCTCCAAACCGATCCAGCAACGCTTGCGGCACGCGGGTCAGCGCCTCGGTGTAGTCGACATAGAGATACATGTCCTGCTTGCGCGGACTCTTATAGATTTTCACGAGACGACTCACTGGTGTTGCTCGAGGACCTCACGGAACTGGTCTCCCACCAGATCGTAACGCCAACCACCGTAGGTCGGTGACAACTCCCCTGTCGCGACGAAATGACGTACACAGCCTTCAACATCACGCTTGCGGGCCAGCAACTCATGGGCAAACTCATGCTCATCAGCATGCGAACGCGCTATGTCACGCAACGACCTGCTGAGTGCACCTTGCGCCTGTGTGAGCGGCCGTTCGAGTCGATCGATCGCATCAGCCTGCAAGCCAATTGCGTGTTGCTCAATGACTTCGTCAGTGTACTTTCTTGCCACGGGCTTGGGCAAAGTGGCCCACACTGTCGTTTCATCCAGCGAGTCGAGTTCAGCAAAGAGATAAAGATGCTCGTCCCAGACCACCCGATTGCGCGGCACGTCTTCCGCCATCGCCTGCCGTTCACGCCAACCAGCCAGCACCTTGAGTACGGCGAGTGAGTTTCCATCAAGCTTCCACGCTTTTTTCACATTGCGGTAGTACTCATCAGGATCCCCGGGTTCGTAGCGGCCATGGTCCCGCATGGTTTCGTGAAACCACGCAAGTCGGCCTTCGGCTTCGAGCTTCGTCTGCATCACGTCATGGAGTTGCGGTAGATGCACGACGTCTTCGCAGGCATAGCGCAGCTGTTCAACAGTCAATGGTCGCTGCAGCCAGTTCGAGCGTGTCTCATGTTTGCCGAGCGTGACCTCCAGAACGCTCGATACGAGGTTCGCATAGCTGGTGGAAAAATCTGTCGATAAAAACGCATGCGCCAGCTGCGTATCGAAAACGCCGCGGGGAACAGCACCAAAGTGATGGCGCATCAACTCGAGATCTTCACTACATGCGTGCATGACTATCTGGATGGCCGGGTCTTCGAGTATTTCCACTAACGGCTGCCAATCGGAAATGCCGAAGGGATCGAGCAGAAAAATGTCATCGCCGCTAATGATCTGATACAAGCCAGGGATCGGATAGAAAGTGTTGGTGCGCAGAAATTCCGTGTCGATACCTATTACAGATCCCCACAGAGAAGCAGCCGAGCGAAGCTCAGCATCATTCGCAATCCAGTTAGTTAATGCTGCGTCGTCCTTGCATGGCATGAACGATCGTACCTCCATCTATATATTCGAGTTCCCCGCCAAGAGGAACTCCGTGAGCAATGCGGGTGATTGTGCTGACGTCGCCATTCAACAT
>CBDUDJ010000243.1:0-4741 GCA_965365885.1 uncultured Gammaproteobacteria bacterium | reverse complement strand
CCACGGCAAAACCCGCCACAGTGATCGCAGCCCTTGGTCCGAAAATGCTGCAACTCGCGCGCGATGCCTGCGATGGCGCCCACCCCTACTTTTCATCGCCCGACCACACCGCCATGGCCAGTGAGATACTGGGACCTGAGAAAATGCTGTGCGTGGAACAGAAGATCATTCTGCAAGAGGATCCTGCGAAAGCCCGTGAACTTGCCCGACCCGTGGCTCAGATGTATCTGGGACTGCCCAACTATCGCAACAACTGGCTGCGTATGGGTCTGGACGATGCAGATCTCGAAAACGGTGGCTCGGATAAATTCATCGACGCGACTTTCGCCTGGGGCAGCCTCGCAAAGATCAAACAGCGCATAGACGAACACTACGCTGCGGGTGCCACTCACGTGTGCATTCAGCCGGTCAATCCAAACGGCCAGATGGGCGACCTGCACTGGCAGGCCCTCGAGGCTCTGGCTGAATGAGGGAGGCGCTATGAGCGAGTTTGCCGATAAAGTCGTCCTCGTCACCGGTGCCGCCGGTGCCCTTGGCCAGGCGGTCGTTGAACACTTTGCCACGCGTGGTGCGAAACTCGCCCAGCTCGACGTCGTGGCGATTGAAAACGGTCATTACTCTGCCACCTGCGATCTCACCGATACCACGAGTACTACCTCCGCTGTGGCAAATGTTGTCGCGGAACTCGGCGCGATAGACGTTCTCAGCAACATCGCCGGTGGCTTCAAAATGGGCGAAAGTGTGCACGAGACAAGTGCCGAGACCTGGGACTTCCTGATGGGTCTGAATGCCGAGTCGGTGCTGAACATGGCCCGCGCCGTGGTGCCGCAGATGCTGGCGCAAGGTGGCGGCAAGATCGTGAATATTGGCGCCGGCGCGGGTTTGAGCGGTATGGCGCAGATGGGCGCTTACAGCGCATCGAAGAGTGTCGTGATCCGATTGACAGAAGCCATGGCTGGCGAGCTGCGCGAGCAGAACATCAACGTCAACTGCATTCTGCCGAGCATCATCGACACCCCGCGTAACCGTGCGGACATGCCCGATGCCGAATTCAGTGCGTGGGTGACACCCCAAGCGATGGCGGAAGTGGTGGGCTTTCTGGCCTCAGATGCTGCTACGCCGATTCACGGTGCGGCTTTGCCGGTCGCGGGGTTGAGCTAGCCACCTACGCCTCGGCAGGAATCAGCTCACCTGCGGGATCATGATGCCCTGCCTTCAAAGACACCATAGCCACCCCGAAAAAAGAGCAGCGGTGATCTGGCTTCATCAATCAGCCGCATTTCCTGAACTCGACCTACCGCGATGGTGTGATCACCCGCGTCATGCTCCATCTCCAGGTCACAATCCACATAAGCCAGCACACCCTCGAGCACCGGCGAGCCTGTTACACCCGGTCGCCAGTCGAGTTCGGCAAACTTATCGATGCCCGTACGGGCAAATACATCACAAACCGACTTCTGCGACGCGCTTAAGATGTTGAGACAGAAGCTCCCCGAGTCGCGCAGCCGCGGCCAGCTGGTGCTGGTCTTTGCCGGGAACAGCGCCACCAGCGGCGGGTCGAGCGACAGCGACGAGAAGGACTGCGCGGCAAATCCGGCAGGTTCGCCGTCGAGACAGCCGGTCGCGACTACCACGCCGGTGCAGAACTGGCTGAGAGTTGACCGAAAGAGCCCTGGATCGAAATCGCCCATTAGAAAAATCACCCGTCATGGCAAGCGGCCGACTATAGCGTCCCGTCGGCCACTGGCCAACAGGGACACTTGCGGCTGCCAGATCCCCGTTTGCTGGCGCAACCAGGCAGATGCATTAGAATGCGCGTCCAGAGCAACACCGCAGGAGAATGAGTTGGCTGAATCCGAATCCTTCCGAGCAGAAGTTCGTGCCTGGCTCGAAACGAACTGCCCGGAATCCATGCGTACGCCAATGCCCGAGAACGAAACGGTCTGGGGTGGCCGTGGCGAGAAATTCGCGAACCCGGATTCAGAAGTCTGGCTGCAACGCATGGCGGAACGCGGTTGGACATGTCCAACCTGGCCACAGGAATACGGTGGCGGTGGCTTGTCCGGTGATGAAAACAAGGTGCTGCAGGAGGAACTGCGGGCGATCAACGGCCGGCCCGCATTGCAGAGTTTCGGCATCTGGATGCTGGGACCGGCACTGCTGGAGTTCGCCAACCACGAACAGAAACTTGAGTACCTGCCACCGATCTGCCGCGGTGAGATTCGCTGGTGCCAGGGGTATTCCGAACCCGGATATGGTTCGGATCTTGCCGGGCTGCAGACCAAAGCCGAGGACCATGGTGACTACTACCTCGTCAACGGCGCGAAGATATGGACCTCCTATGCCGACGTCGCAGACTGGATATTCTGCCTGGTTCGTACGGATTCTGATGCATCCAAACACGAGGGCATCAGCTTCCTGCTCTTCGACATGGCCGATGCGGGCGTTTCCACCTCCCCTATTCAGCTGATCAGCGGCGCATCACCCTTCTGTCAGACGTTCTTCGACAACGTCAAAGTACCAAAATCTCAACTCGTGGGAGAACTGAACAAGGGTTGGACGATCGCCAAGCGCTTGCTGCAGCACGAGCGGCAGATGGTCTCCGGCATCGGCGGCATCTCCGCGCTGGGCGGTTCCGGTCGCAGCATGGAAGATGTGGCAAAGGATTATGTGGGTGAAGACCAGGGCCGAATTGCCGAACCGATTATCAGGGCGAATGTCACAACGCATCGCATGAACGACCGCGCTTTTCAATTCACGTTGCTGCGCGCCGGAGAAGAAGCCAAAACCGGACAGAGCGACGGCAACCTGGCAAGCTTGTTCAAGTACTACGGCACCGAACAGAACAAGCGTAAATACGAACTGTTGTTGAGCGCTATGGGCAGCAAAGGTGTGGGCTGGGAAAGTGACACGTTTACTGACAAGGAGCTCAACACGACCCGACAGTGGTTGCGCTCCAAAGCCAACTCCATCGAAGGCGGCACCAGCGAGGTGCAGCTGAACGTCATTGCCAAACGGGTACTCGGACTACCGGACTGACAGTCTTGGCGAAAGTGTGAAAGAGAACCGACGAACGCTGGAAATATTCTGTAAGCTATTGATTTTAAATAGAATAGCCCCATATTAACGCTATCGCCGCGTTCAAGTCGTCGGCGCGAGCCTGTCTGCGTGAGCTATGCGTGAACTGCGCGTGGACTAATGCGTGAACTAGAGAACGGACAACAAACGGAGAGCCAACCATGGAAACCATCATTGTTCTTGTCGTGCTGGCGGTCGTCGCCTTCTGGATCGTCGGAATTTACAACAAACTGGTAACACTGAAGAACCGCTTCAAAAACGCATTTTCGCAGATCGAAGTCCAACTCAAGCGCCGTTATGACCTGATTCCAAATCTGGTTGAAACCGCGAAAGGCTATATGAGTCATGAACGCGACACCCTGGAGGCCGTGATTGCTGCCCGCAACCAGGCCATGGCGGGACTCGAAGCTGCAGCCAAAGATCCGACCAACGGCGACGCAATCAAAGAACTGGCAAGCGCGGAGGGTATGCTCGGTGGCGCGCTGGCACGTTTGAATGTCGTGGTGGAGGCTTACCCGGATCTCAAGGCTAACCAGAACATGATGCAGTTGTCCGAGGAACTCACGAGCACGGAAAATCGCGTCGCATTCTCGCGTCAGGCGTACAACGACCAGGTGACCGACTACAACACCTACAAGCAGACCTTCCCGCCGGTTATTCTCGCAAGCGTTTTCGGCCACGTGGGCAATGCCACATTGCTGGAGTTCGAAGACAGTGAAGCGATGCAGGCAGCGCCTTCCGTTTCTTTCAACTAGAGTCTGCGTTGAATTTCTTCCAGGCACAGGATGACGCACGCCGGAAAACCTGGCGGCTGGCCATGCTCTTTGGCGCGGCCGTCATCAGTCTCATCGTCCTGACCAACCTGCTCCTGGCCGGTGTTTATGTCTGGACGAGCAACTACGCCATGCCGCAGGAAATGAACCTGCTTGCGCTCATGGAGCAGATTCCGGCGGAAAACTGGTTCCTGATCAGTTTTGGCGTGATCGGGGTGGTCGCGGTGGCCAGTTTCTACAAATACATGATGGTTCGTGGTGGCGGCCGCTCGATTGCTGAAGCCCTGGGCGGATATCATCTGACCCATTCCAGCGCCAGCGGCAATCAGCGACGGCTGCTCAATATCGTCGAAGAAATGGCGATCGCCTCGGGCATATCTGTGCCGCCGGTCTATCTCATACCACAACCGAGCATCAACGCGTTCGCCGCTGGTTTCAGTGTTGATGACGCGGTGATCGGCATCAACCAGGGCACAATCGATCATCTGGATCGGGATGAACTGCAAGGTGTGGTTGCGCACGAATTCAGCCATGTCCTGAACGGCGACATGCGTCTCAACCTGCGCCTGATCGCAATTCTCCATGGCATTTTGTTTCTCGGGCTGATCGGCTACGGCGTTCTTCGCGGTGTGCGATTTGGCGGCGCACGACGCAGTGAGGGTGGCGGCGCACCGATACTCGCTATCGGTATTGGTTTGCTTGTTATTGGCTATGCGGGGACGTTTTTCGGCAACCTGATCAAAGCAGCTGTCAGCCGCCAGCGCGAGTACCTTGCGGATGCGGCTGCCGTGCAGTTCACCCGAAATCCCGGCGGCATTGCCGATGCCCTCAAGAAAATCGGTGGGCTGAGTTCGGGCTCCAGCATCGAAGCGCCTGCCGCAGCCGAAGCG
>CBDUDJ010000242.1:0-4747 GCA_965365885.1 uncultured Gammaproteobacteria bacterium | reverse complement strand
GAATAACGATCCCCAATGTCCGGCCGCGCCTCGGCATCAACCGAGATCGCAACGAAATCCTGCCGCAAGCGCTGTACCACAGCCGGGTCAACGAGGGTAACTTCCGCCATCCGGCGGCACGCGGTGCAGCCCTCGATGCCGACATCCAGGAAAATCAGTTTGTCCTGTGCCGCGGCGCTGGCAAAGCTCAAAGGTGACCAGCGCTGCCAGTCGATTGTCTGAGTCTCTGAGGCACCAGCTACGGTATCGGCACCGGCCGAAGCCGCGGCCGAAGCCGCTGCGGCCGGAGTGATGGTGAGTGCTGTTACACAAGCAGCAGCGAGGCTGACAATGCCGATCCGAACAGCAAAGACGCTATGAGAATATCCCAGTAACTTGTTGATTGTCCTACCAGAGGCTGTTAACTTTGCCAATCGTTTTGCCCTGCCGGGCGAGTGAGGACGAACCCGGTATCTAGGGGAGGGAAAAACGAACATCATACTCCCGAATAATAATGACAAGTATCGGGACTTTTAGGCCGCCTTCGGGCGGCTTTTGTTTTTCCGGCTCTCAGCATTTAGTTCTCCGCTGAACCACTGGCTGTGGCAACGCCAATCTCGCGCCCACTGTTGCCTGCAACACATCGCTTTTCTAGTCCAGCCGTTTACGAAATCTGATGGTGGCGATGAAGATAAAGAGAACAAAGAACACCCCCAGCGGCCACAGATCCTGTCCGAGCATCCCAAGGTCTGCTCCTCTGAGAACAATGCCCCGCACAATCCTTAAGAAATGCGTTAACGGAAATAGTTCCGACAGCAATTGTGCCGGTCGTGGCATGCCCTCGAAAGGAAACATGAAACCTGAAAGCAACAACTGTGGCAGGAAGGACATGAAGGTCATCTGAAATGCCTGAAACTGGTTCGTGGCAATCGTCGAGATCACCAACCCCAGGGTCAGGATAGAAATCACAAACAAACCAATACTCACATAGAAATCCGTCAGGTCACCGACCAGCGGCATATCGAACAACCACACGCCAAGCAGGATGATGATCGTCGCCTGCACATAGCCGATGAAGATGTACGGCAGAATCTTGCCGATCATCAGCTCGATGCCCTTTATCGGCGTCGTGATCAGAAGTTCGAGATTACCTCGCTCGCGCTCTCTGACCAGGGCAACCGCGGTGAACAGCACCATCGTCAGCGTCAGGATGACACCGCAGAGCCCGGGAACGATGAACACCGCCGAGCGGCGTTCCGGGTTATACATGGCTCGCAGTTCAAAGCCGGGAACCGTTTCGCCCAGCAGGTTCTGCGGGAGATTCACCAGCAGGCGGCCCGTAGCAAGCACCACGGGATCGCTGCCGTCTACCAGCAACTGCGCAATCGGCCGATCACCGCGGATGCGCCGGGCTTCGAAATCCGCGGGTATGAATATGCCCACTGAGATTCTGCCCTGGGCCAGCAGCCTTTCGAGTTCGGCTACCGAAGAAGTCTGTTCAACAATGTCGATAACAGTGGTTGCCTGCGCCTGGGCCAGCAGTTCACGGGATACCGAGGATCCCGCGTCATCTACCACCCCAGCACGTAGATGACGGACGTCGTGATTGATTGCGTAACCAAACAGCAGCGTCATCATCAACGGAATGCCGATTATCATCGCCCGACTCAAAGTGTCGCGGCGCAGCTGACGCATCTCTTTACGGGCTACTGCAAGAATTCTCTTCAGTGAGGCTTGCACGGTGCACCTGCCGCGGTCGCCATGACGAACACGTCTTCCAGATTCGCGTTGACGAGTTTCAGACTTACATCAGTAGCGCCAGCAACCAACTCGCCAACGGCACGCACCGGATCCTCGCTCGTCGGGTCTATCAATGCGTGCAGACGGGTACCCAATTGCGCAACGTGCCAGACCAGATCGGATTGCAGAATCCTCTCTCGCACTGCACGTGTGTCCGATGTGCTGATCTCGACAACGCCTGCGCCAATCTCGTTTATGAGATCCAGCGGCGTACCCCGGGCAACGAGTCGGCCACCGTCCATAATCGCCAGATTGTGGCACCGCTCGGCTTCATCCATGAAGTGCGTCGAGACAAGTACTGTGGTTCCCTGATCTACCATTTCGAATAGGTATTCCCAGAATTCGCGGCGGCTTTCAGGATCAACCGCGCTCGTGGGTTCGTCGAGAAACAACAACTCCGGTTCGTGTAACGTCGCACCTGCCAGTGCCAGGCGCTGCTTCTGCCCGCCGCTCATGGTCCCCGCGAGTTGGTTGCGGCGATCGACAATGCCGAAACGCTCCAGTTGTTCCGCTACACGCAATTTCAACTTTGCATAAGGCAGTGCGAAGACTTCACCCAGAAACTGCAGGTTCTCGGCTACGGTCAGGTCTTCATAGAGGGAAAATTTCTGGGTCATATAGCCGACTTTCTGGCGTAGACGTTCGGCGTTTTTAGGGACGCGTATCCCGAGAACCTCCGCTTCACCCGATGTGGGGGTCAGCAGTCCGCACAACATGCGGATGGTGGTGGACTTGCCGCAGCCATTGGGGCCGAGAAAACCGAATATGCTCGCTTTGGGTACTCGCAGATCCAGTTCTGAAACCGCCACGAGGTCACCGAACCGGCGCGTGAGGCCATCACAGACAATTGCATATTCGGTTGCCACGGCAGGTCAATCCGCGAGCGACGGAAATCGTGCTTCGACCGGAACGCCGGATGGGATAACAGAGTCCGCTGCAAGATCAATTTCCGCCAGATAACTCAGCCTGCTGCGGTCATGCTGCGTTAACGCATAGTAAGGTGTGAATGCTGCTTCGCTGGATATCCAGCGAAGCGTGCCGGTGATCTCCTGCGCATAACCATCAATGCGCAGCATTGCGGGGTCACCGGATTGCAATCTGGTGCGCAGTGGTTGTGGGATGTGGACGCGTGCATAAACCCTACCGTCGGCGAGTAGTGCTACCACCGGATCTCCCAGACGCGGTCGCTCGCCAAGTTCGAACGGCAACGTCTCGATGACACCGGCGACGGGAGCACGCACCGTTACCCGCTCCAGGCTTATCTGCAGATCACTCACACTCGCAACACTCGCAGCGTAGCTTGCGCGGGCTTGATCGATGGCCTCTGTGCGAGTCCCCTCGCGCAGTTCAGCAAGCTCAGCACTGATCTCCGAATGTCGGGCGAGCGCCTCGTCGTGGTCACCCTGCAGAATGTTGACCCGACTCTCTGAGGCGTAATTCTGCTTGATGAGCGATTTCTCCCGCTCGAGTTCCAGACGCGCGGTTTCTACGCTGCTGACAGCCGCCGCAAGGCGTGCCTCAGAACGGTCAATGGCTTGAGTTCTCGGCCCGGTCTCGGCCTCCTTGAGACGAGCCAGAGCGAGATCACGCTCGGCACAAGCCCTGGCCAGCATCGTGTTGACCCTGGCTGCATCCTGCACGAGGAGTTCGGCGCCCTTTTCTACCCGATCACCTTCGACAACGTGGATCGCAACAATTGGTTCGGTAGAATCCGCGGCAAGCTCGATACGATCCCGCTCCACAGTACCGACCGCAAACTCAGCTTGCTCATACTCGCAGCCGGACAGGCTGAAGAGCACTGCGATTAACAGGAGCATTAACAAGCCAGGCAACGCATTCATCGATTGTCCCCCGCGGCACCTTCTAAAAAGAGTTCAAGCGTGTGACTCGTGTAGGCCGCAAGGAATTCATCGTCGAACTGGTAGTTCAGCAACGGCCCCAGAACGGGTTGTGCCAGGTAAGGGAAGAGACACATGCCGATCAATGACAGCACGGTGTATGTGGGATTCAGATCAGAGCGCAATCTACCGGCCGACATTTCAGCAAGTACCCGGGGTGGTACGAGTCCCACGACCTCTGTTGCGAACCGATCGATGAACACCTGGCGCAGCGGCGTGTCCTTCGATATGACTTCGCGCAGGAGTATCTGCGGAATCCAGGGGTTGGCATTGATGGTTGCTAGGTAGCCGCGAACAAATCGCGGGAGGAAAGGCTCACTGGACTCATCATCCCCAGGCTGATCCGCCGCGACCACTTTTTTAACGACTGCGAGCAGCTGTTCGAGGCTTCTAATGGTGACCGCCTCGAGCAGTCCCGTTTTGTCCTTGAAATAGTAAGCAACCATGGCGGGTGTGACACCAGCGCCGGCCGCGACCTGGCGCAGACTGGTCGCGGAATAACCCTGTTCGGCAAAGAGTCGGGCCGCTGTGTCGATGAGCAATTGCCGCGCATCTGCCTCACCGTGTTCGGCCTTCGGCCGACCGGGGCTGCGTTTTTTGATGTCTTGTGTCTGTCTATTTGGCATAGGCTTATTATTAATTAAACAGTCGATTAATATCAAGCACTATTTCTCCAGCGCTGCCGCAACGCATCCTCACAATGCGCTACTCTAGCTACCCCACGGGCGCGGTCCGTGGGCGGGGCCGAGGGGTGGTGTTGCCAGATTGGTGCCATGGGGCCGCGCAAGAGGAGGACTTTCATGCAGTTCAGCTTCAGCGACGAACAGGAGCAGTTTCGCGCCATCATCCAGCGGTTTCTGCGGGAAAAATCCCCGACCACGGAAGTCCGCAGACTGATGGCAACGGAGCGCGGCTACGATAGCGAGGTCTGGCGGCAATTGGCGGAGCAACTCGGTTTGCCCGCAATACACATTCCCGAAGCTCATGGCGGCAGTGGGTTTGGACCGGTGGAGCTCTGCATCGTCATGGAGGAACTTGGCCGCTATCTATTGTGCGCGCCCTACTTCGCA
>CBDUDJ010000241.1:0-4772 GCA_965365885.1 uncultured Gammaproteobacteria bacterium | reverse complement strand
CGGTTTGGACCCCCGCTCTCGTGGCAGGCGTCTGGACGAAGTGCTGGGTGTCTGCAAGCGCCTGTGGAGCGAAGAATCTGTTGCCCATGAGGGCGAGTTTTACCAGTTCGAAGCCGTGATGTTTGAACCCAAGCCCGTGCAGCGACCGCACCCGCCGTTGTGGGTGGCCGCATTTGGTCCGAAAGCGCTGGCGCAGGCTGGTCGCCTGGGATTGCCCTACCTTGCCTCGCCAATGGAGACCATGACCACACTGGAGGCGAACTATGAGCGTCACCGCCAGGCGGCAAGCGCGGCGGGGCACGCGCAGATCCCGACAGTCCCGGTCATGCGCACTGTGTTTGTTGCAACTGCCGGACGTCACGCCGCGCAAGTCCGCGATCGGTTGAGCGAGGAAGCCGGCAAGTCTGGCCGGCTGGCAGTCGATGCGTCCGTGGATGAATGGAGTATTGTCGGTGAGGCGTCTTTCGTGAGGGACAAAATTTTCGAGTACAAAGAACGCCTGAAGGTCAGCCACCTGATCGTCACGCGCCTGCGTATTGGGGGCATCGACGAAAGTGCGGTTCGCAAATCCGTTGAGACAGTGGTGGATATGGTCAACGGCTGAGTCCGCGCGTTCGGACTATTGCAGAATTTACTGGGCAAACAATCGGGAGTTGAAGCAGTGACTTATAGAGTACTTTTTCCGGCGATGCGCTGGCCGGATGGCAGGGAGATCGAAGAATCGAGCATGGGCGAACTCGGGCAGGCGGAGTTCTGTCAGAAACTCGACGAAGTGAGCGACGAGCAGTGGGCCAACTGTGATGCGCTCGTGACATTCATCGATGTACCCAAACAGCACCGCGAGAAATTGACAAACTGCCGGATACTCGTCACGCCTAAAGTTGGCTTCGATAATTTCGACCTGGCCGCCTGGGGAGCGCTTGGCATTCCAGTGTCCAATGTCCCCGACTACGGCACACAGGAGGTTGCCGACCACGCAATTGCCTTGATGATGTCGCTGATGAAAGGGATCACCTTTCACACCCGGGAGTTGAAGAAGGACCCGCGCGGCCTCTGGCGGCCTGCACTGAATCCGTTTGGCAAAAGATTGTCGGTTAGCGTTTTCGGCGTCGTCGGCCTCGGCCGGATCGGCACGGCAACCGCACTACGAGCGAAGGCGTTCGGGATGCAGGTTGTGGTCTATGATCCGTATATCTCCAACGGTTCGGAACTGGCGCTGGGTGTCACCCGCGTGCACTCGCTCACTGAGCTTTTCGGTCAATGTGACATCGTGAGTTTGCATCTGCCATTGTCCAGCGAGACGGAGAAGCTCATCGATGCCGAGGTGCTTGCTGCCAGCAAACCGGGTTTGGTTCTGATCAACACTGCACGCGGACCGATCATTGATCTCGACGCGCTGCATGACGCGCTGCGCGACAATCAATTGCAGGCCGCTGGCCTGGACGTTTTGCCGGAGGAACCCGCAGATCCTGAACATCCGCTCATCAAGGCCTGGGCGGCTGACGAGGAATGGATAGATCATCGATTGTTGCTCACACCACACTCGGCTTTCTTCACGCCGGAAAGTGTTTTTGACATGCGGTATAAGGGCGGCGAGGTCGCGATCACCTACCTGCATGAAAATCGGTTGCAGAACTGCGTGAACGAAGCGTTCCTGAAAAAGAGACGCTAACTCGTTACAGCCGTAGAATCATACGTCACGGCCGTCGGCAAGCGCTGGGCTCCGGGGGTTGCCTAGTTGCACCTCGCCCAATCGCTCCGCGATTCCCGATCTCCACGAACTTGCCCGAAGCGGTCAATTCGCTGCGCTCGGTTGGGCTCCACGGTGCTTATAGACAACCCCCGGAGCCCAGCACTTGCCGACTCCGGTATCGAGCGTTCCGGGTAGTAACTTCTTGACCGATCTACGCAAAGAAGGTTCGTTGACAGCGTGTTGTCGACCAGAAACTTCGTCAGCCTTCAAGCCTTTCTGCTGACAAGCCGCGAACAATCTTCAAGTTGGAAGGCTGTAAGCCTTGGGGTTGGGGGTGCGGTATGCGCGCGGTGAGCGGCCAACCGAAAGGAGCGAATTGACCGCTTCGGGCAAGTTCGCGGATTGAGGGTATCGCGGAGCGATTGGCCGCCGCGCGAATACCGCACCCCCGACCGCGGGGCGTTGGTCGCAGCTATTCCATTACCAGCGTGTTGTCGATCTGCAGGTACTTCTTGAGCTTGCTGGTCAGGTAGTAGAACGGCAGGGTATCCGCAAGCGCGACCATCATTTTGAAAAGGTAGCTGCTGCCGATCAGAACGAGCAGTGCTGCAAGAGTGATGCCACCGGCGAGAAAAGTTGCGCCGAAAGTGACTGAGATCACCATGACGGAATCAACCATCTGGCTGGTGAGGGTGGAGAAGTTGTTGCGTAGCCACAGGTGTTTGCCCTTCGTCAGACGTTTAAAGAAGTGGAACAGCTGCACGTCGCAAAACTGAGCCGCGATGTACGCCATCATCGAGGCGAAGACGGCCCCTGATGTGCATGCGAAGAGCAGGCCAAACAGCTCAACACTGCCGGAGACGACTTTGCCACTTGGCAGGGCCATGTCTTCCGCGAGTTGGATGACTTGCCACGGCGGTTGTGAATCGGCAGGCACAGCGGGAAGGTAGTTGCCAAGCCACATACAGCCGAGGATGAAGAAGTTGAGCGAGAAACCGACCCACACCAGAAAATTCGCTCGCCTGCGGCCATAGAGTTCGCTGATCAGATCAGTACAGAGAAACGTCAGCGGATAAGGCAGTACCCCCACCGCAAGTGCCATGGGTCCGAGCTGAATAAACCTCGTGATGCCGACGACGTTCAGCAGAGTCATTGCACAAAGAAAAAAGCCGGCGAGGACGATGAAAACGCGTTCACGTCTCTCGTTGAGGTCACTATCACTCATGGTTGTGACTTTTGTGATTCAGGTTGCGCCAATTCTTCAGCGTGCGCTAATCAGCTTTCAATCTGGCCGAGATTCGCGTGGATAACGGAACCATTTATTACCGGATGATTCGCGGCCCAGTGGAGGCATTCTGCTATCTCATCCGGATCGATAAGCCGATTGTAGGCAGACATAGCCTGCACTTCCTCCATAGCTTCATCGGCCACATGTTCCCGGAGCATTTCTGTATCCGTAAAGCCCGGGCAGATACATGCGGTGTGAATATTGCGCCCCGCCAGATCCTGGCAGGTGGAACGCATCATGCCGATCATGGCGTGCTTGCTGACGACGTAGGAGTAGGCGCCGGGCACAGCCTTTTCGGCGAGTGTAGAGCCAACATATAGAATTGCAGATCCGTTCTGCATGAATGGAATGGTGTAGTAATTCAGAGAATTTGGTGCGACGAGATTCACCTCGATGGCTTCGCGAAAAAGATTGCTCGGCGTCTCCACTGCGCTGTCGTTGTTCATCTTTGCGGCATTGTGGACGAGGATTATTTTCTCAGCTTGCTGTAACAAAGGGGTCAACTGAGGACTTATGTTTTCCAGAAAGCCGGATGAAGACAGATCACAATTGATGTGGTTAACGGAATCGAGCGGACAGCGTCGCCGTGAAAGATTGACTACCGAATAACCTTCAGCGACGAATCGCTGGGCGGTATGCAGACCAATTCCAGTGCTTGCGCCGGTTATCAAGAGGCATTTCATTGTGTTTCTCTCCAGGTCGTCATGCAGCTTCCCAAGAACTCGATGCCCATTGTCCCGGGCCGGAGGAGACCTGGATTTCAAGACGCAGCAACTCCAACTGCGTGGTTGTCCCGTCTTCCACCAATCTCTCCAGGAACCAGGAAGCCAGTTCTTCCACTGTGATATTGCGTAACTCGAGGATCAGCACGTCTCGCGGCAGAAAGAAGATTTTCTCTCCAGCAAATTCTGCGACCACGTATTGACCATCCTGCTCGATTGACAGGTATGGCGACTGTGCTGGCAATAACACCTTCTCATCGATGCTGTCGCAGAGTGTCTTGAGTTTTTCTTTGAGGATGTTGTAGTCGAATGCCAGACCGTCGATGCCGACGTTGCAATCGACGAATACCTTCACATAAAACGTGTGGCCGTGCAGATTTTCACGCTCGCTGGCGGAAAACATCGTGAAGTGGGCCGAGCTGAAGTGCAGATAATCTTTGCTGATCTCTATCTTTGTCTCAGCTCCCATGGCCGCATGCTATCACAGTCGTTCAGACCCAGGCGGCGGTGAACTCTGCCATCGAGTCGAATGTCCAGGTGGGATTCGCATCGACTGCTTTTGCTGCGCCAAGATTCGGCCGGTTGATCCATACGGTATCAAGCCCCGACAGTGTGGCCGGCACGATGTCGTGAAAGCGGCTCTGTGCGACGTGCAGTATTGGGCCCTTCGCGCGTTCGAGGAGGGTGTCGAACATCTGAGTGTCGGGCTTGTAGGCACCGACCTGCCCGGCTGTGATGATGTGAGTGAACGGGCTGTCGAGTTTCTCGGCACTGGCTGCAAACAGGTCATCGTCGACGTTCGACAGCGCCACGAGTTCGAAGTTTTTTCGCAACGATGCAAGAGCCTCTGCCGAATCGGGAAACGGTTGCCAGTGCGCCATGCTTTCGGCGAACGCAGCGAGTGTCTTTGCATCCGGCGAGAACGCAAGCCGAGTACCGAGTGCCGCGAGAATCTCGCTGAGCACGGATCTGTAGCTGCCTCCTCGTGCCTGAATCACCGGTTCGTGTTCGGAAAAAAATTCCAGTATCCATTCGTCAATCACATGAACATCGTAATTTTCCAGCAGTG
>CBDUDJ010000240.1:0-4786 GCA_965365885.1 uncultured Gammaproteobacteria bacterium | reverse complement strand
TGCCGCACCGCAGGAAGACACGCTGATCCTGCTGCGTACTGAGCGTCTGGAGCGCGGCAAGCGCGATAGCGCCTGGTTTAAGGCGCTTCAGGCCAATGGCGTGGTTGTGCTGATCTGGCCGATTAAGTCCGCCGAGTTACCGCGCTGGCTGCAGGACAGGTTCCGTAGCGCGGGGCTGGCACTCGAGGCAGCTGCGCTTACGTATTTCTGCCAGAGGGTCGAAGGCAATCTGCTGGCCGCCATCCAGGAAATCGAGAAACTCAAGCTCGCCGAGTTAAAACAGCCGATCTCGCTCGAGGAGGTTGTGGCTGTTCTCGAAGACGCCTCCCGTTACGACACGTTCGAATTGCTCGATGCGGTTTTTGGCGGTGATATCCAGCGCGTATCGCGCCTGGTTCGCGGCTTGCGGCAGGAGGGGGTGGCCGTGTTTGCGATTCTCGGCGCGCTGTCCGCGCAACTGCGCAACCTGCTGCCCGGCGGCCGCATACCCTATCAACGGCAGCACCTGATCAGCGGTTTCCTGCGCCGTCTGGGCTCCGAGGAAGCCATTGATCGGGTGTTGGCGCAATGTGCAATCGTTGATCAACAGGGCAAAGGTCAGCTGCTCGGTGATGCCTGGTTGTCGCTGGAAAATCTGCTGCTGCGTCTGGCGGGAGCGCGGCTGCCGTCGTTGGAAACTCAGCTGCCCAAACTGACCCGTCACTGATTCCAGGGGAAGCTTGGCCGGCCTTAAGCGGCTTCCACCAGCAGGCCGCTGATCGCTCTCGGCAGTTGCGTCGTGATGATCTTCTGACCGTCACTGAGCTCGCTTGAGCGCACGAGCACCCGATACTGACCGTCCGCCGTTTGCATCTCGCCGACACGCTCGATGGTGATCGCTTCCAGGCGGTTGCCCTGCACTGCGTAGATGCGATCGTTTTCGTAAATCGACTGGACCGGTAGCGCGACCAGTTGGTCTTGTTCCGGCAAGGCTACGGACAGTTCGATCGTTCGCCCTAAAGCGGTAATCGGCGCGCCGGATTCTGGTGTGAGTGCGAAGAAGGCATCGAGTCCGGATTGCCCCTGCTTGATTTGACTCGATAGCCGCGACAGTGGCATTTGCAATCCCTGATCTGTCGTTGCTGTGATGCGCTGCGAACTGCGCAAGTTCGCATGCAGTCGTGCGCCATAACTGTCGGGCACCTGTACCCGCACTTCGAAGCCTTCGGCATCTGCGATGTCCAGCAGATGTGACCCGAGATTGGAGCGGTCGCCGCGAGCAACGAACACGCCGAGTATGGGGCCGCTGAACGGAGCGACAATGGTTGTCTTCGCGACATCGAGTTCAGCCTGCGCAAAGACGGCTTGCGCCCTCGCGATCGCTGCGTGCTGCGCGGCAAGACGATTCGGGAAATCGGCCAGAGATCGCATGTGAGTCTGATATGCGATATTGACCTGGTTCGCCTGCGCGATGACGTCATCGAGGAGGGCCTGACTGATCAGGCGATCGGCAATCAGATCTTCATGGCGTTCGAGCTTGTTCTGCGCTACGCGTTGCATGGATTGAAAGTGCGCGGTGGATTCTCCGGTCAGCTCAAAGTCGATCTCGATCGATCGCAAGGCTGCCTGGAGCTGGGCAAGATCCGCCCGCTGCTCTGCCAGGCGCAGTTGTAGTTCCCGGTCGTTCAGAGATATCAATGGCTGGTCGCGCTCTACCCAGTCACCCTCTTTGACGTAGACCTGTGCGACCTCGGCGTTGAGATCGGTCCGCAGGTGCGCGACGTTGCTCGATTCCACTCGACCGTATGCCTTGAATGTGGGTTGGAGCGCGGCTGGCTGGATCTCAACGACCGACACCGGCCAGGCCTTCTCTGTGCGTTCCTGTGGTGTGGCGGTCGGTCCGGTGGCGAAGATCGATGCGCTCATCAGGAACGCGACGCTCAGGAAGGCTACACAGGCGGCAAACCTTTTACCGCGGGCGGAGCTTGGTCGAATCTTGTTGAGTCTCTTGAGTACAGCTTTCATTGGTAGTCCTTCAATCATGAGCAAGATCGGGAGGTGCCCCTCGATCCCGCAACGGGTGTAAGAGTCTGGAAGTCGCGCGTACTGTTTTTCCCTTGGCATCTTCGAGTAGCAGAATCATTGTTGGGATTACAATGAGCACGAGAAGTGTTGCAAAGGCGAGGCCGAAACAGATTGTGACGGCGATAGGCGCAACATAGAAAGCCAGCGAGGAGGCTTCGAACATCAATGGCGAAAGACCCGCTATGGTGGTCAACGAGGTGAGGATCACCGCGCGGAAGCGAGCCTTTACTGCACGTTCGAGTGATTCACGCACTGGCAGGCCGGCTTCGACGTCGCGTTTGAAGAAGCTGATAAGAACGATTGAATCGTTGACGACGATGCCGGTCAGGGCGAAGAACGCAAGCAACGTCATCGCACCTACATCCCAACCCGTTATCCAATGACCGATGACGGCCCCGGTGAAGCCGAACGGGATGGCCATCATGATCGCCAGCGGCCACAGATAGGATGCAAATACCCAGGTAAGTATCAGATAGATCAAGACCAGGGTGAGAGCGCCACCCAGAGCCATTGTCGCCAGTATCACCTGGTCCTGTTCGGATTTTCCGCCGAGGCCGAAGGTGAGGTTGTACTTGTCCAGAATCTCCGGCAGCGCGGTATCACGGATGTTGGCGGTGATCGCTATGGCGTTGCCGATCTGCGGTTCAACATCAGCACTGACGGAAACTGCCATGCGTGTATCCGTGTGGCGGATCATATCAATGCCGCGACGATTGTAGAGCACGGCGATGTTTGACAAGGGAACAAACGCACCTTCAGGCGTACGGACCGGAAACTGCTGCAACCGGGCAAGATCGTCGCGTTCTGCGTCGGGCAGCATGACGCGGACTTCCAGCTCATTGTCGTTTTCGTTAAAGATCTGCACGCGGCTGCCACTGTATGCAGCTCGCAACTGGCCGCCGATCGCGTCCGAGGTCAACCCGAGCGAGCGACCTTTGGCGGTGATCTCGAAAATGATCTGCTCACGGCCGTAGGGCAGGTTGTCAACAACGTTCGATACGCCCGGGTACGCCGCCAGTTGGGCGGCGAGTTCTTCCGCACCTTGCTTGAGCGCGTCGAGGTCGTCACCGCTGAGGACGAGCGTCATGTCCGCCTGGCCGTTGTTCTGACCGCCGGCCACAGCCACGGTGAGTTGCTCGACATGCGCAGGCCTGATGATGCGGTCGCGCCATTGATTGACGAATTGCTGGGGGGCGACCGAGCGATCTTCTTCGTAGCTGTAGCTGGCTGCTATCGAGCCATACTGCTCACCGGTCATCCGGTCCTCGTTGAATTCTGCGAGGTTGTACTTAGTGACCCAGCCGAGCAGGTTTTTGTTGTCGTTCGCCTGATGTACCGCAACAAGCTCCTCTTCGACGTGGCTCAGAAATGCCTGCTTGTCTGAATCGCTCGCCGCGGAAGAAAACTCGACGTTTGCTTCCAGAGACTCGATGTCGAAGCCGGTAACGAAGGCGAAACCCACGTGTTGCGATATCAGCAGCGAGAACGCTACTACAACACCGCCGATGGCTACGCAGACGGTTGCGCCGGGGTAGTCGAACGCGCGGCGCAGAAAGGGTAGAAATTTGCGGTCTCTGAAGCCAAAAAAGGCCGCATCAAAACGATTGCGCCAGCTGTCGCTGGGGGCTGCAGTGACTTTCGCCAGGGTATGTGCCAAATGACCTGGCAACACGAGAAAACACTCGACCAGCGAGGCGATGATGACGCAAAGCAGAATCGTAGGCAGGGCAATGACGGCATCGCCCATCTCACCGCCCATTATGAGCAACGGGATGAAGGCGGCCAGAGTTGTCAGCGAAGAAGTCACCACAGGAACCCACATTCGCTGGGCCCCTGCGACGGCTGCGTCGATGGGAGACTTGCCCATCTCAAACTGGGTGACGGCATCCTCCCCAACGACGATCGCATCATCTACGACGATCCCGAGCGCCATGATTAAACCAATCAGGGCAATGATGCTGACGCCATAGCCGAATACGAGGTGGAATATTGCGAGCGCCAGCATGAAGCTCACCGGGATCCCCAGCATGACCCACCAGCCAACCCGGCCGTTCAAGAAAAGAAACAGAATACCGATCACGAGGACGAGGCCGGACGCACCGTTTTTAAAGATCATGTTCAATTGCGCGCCGAGCAATCCCCAGACGTCGTTCAGGACGTTGATTTCGACTCCTAGCGGGAGATTGGCTCGGGCTTCGGGTAACCAGCTTTCGACAATCTGATGTGCCAGATAGGCATCAGCGGCCGTGCTGCGCCATAGCGTCATCTCGATCGACGGCTGACCGTTCCTGGTCACAATGGGCTGGCCGCGTTGCGGCCGCCGCACCACGTCGGCGATGTCGCCCAGGCGGATGACCTGATCGCCGGATTGGATCTGCAGTTGTTCGAATGCCAACGGATCGCGCCGCTGATCGAGGCTGCGCAAAGCTCGCGAGCCCTGGCCGCTGCCCACACTGCCGGCGGGTACATTCTGTGAGACCCGGGCGACTTCCCGGGCAAGCTCATCCAGCGTGAAACTCATGGCCTGCAGCCGCTGGCCACCCACCAGCAACGCAATTTCTTCCAGCGGCAGACCATCGTACTGGATACCCTCGATGCCGCGCGCGAGCAGATCCTTTTCGAGAGTCCGCACCAGTGGGATGAGTTCGCCTACCTCTCCAGCACCGGTGATCTGCAGATTGACGATCGGCTCCAGGTCGATCGAGCGGCGCACTCTCGGCGG
>CBDUDJ010000239.1:0-4791 GCA_965365885.1 uncultured Gammaproteobacteria bacterium | reverse complement strand
CTGGCCTCTGCCGCTGGGTTTGTGGGTTGTGCACGGCGCTTTTTTACTGGCCGGAGTATTCTTCATCTACCGTACCATGCGCCCAGCTCGAGGTTGATCCGTTGGCGAAGTTGATGCCGGTAATGGACCGTTACATCGGGCGCGAGGTGCTACTTGCGATCCTGGTCGTACTGGCTGCGTTCATCGCTTTGATGACCCTGTTCGCCATCCTGGATGAACTGCGCGAGGATGAACCCGGCTACACGCTTGCACGTGCGATGTGGTATGTACTGCTCACCACGCCGCGACGCATCTATGAAGTGTTGCCCTACGTCGTATTTCTCGGGGCACTGGTCGGTCTCGGTAGCCTTGCCAGTCATTCCGAGATCGTGATCTTTCGCACTTCGGGAGTGTCGGCCGCCCGCACGTTTCTCTCGGTGGTCTATCCGGCTCTGCTGTGTTTGACCGTTGGAATTGTCATCGGTGAAGTTGTAGCACCGCGCGGTGAGCAACTTGCTGAAGGATATAAAACCAGAGCACTGCAGGACTCCGAAGATATTGCAATTGGCGGTTACTGGTATCGTGAAGGCCGGATGGTGATGTACGTCGATGGTCTGGGTGGTCGCGATGAGCTCACGGGATTGCGCCAATACTGGTACGGCGAAGATAAAGAACTGGTTCGTGCGTTGACCGCGGATCGGGCAACCTACATTGCCGGAAATGACACAGTTGAAGGCTCGTGGCTTCTACAGAATGTCGTCGAGACGCGATTCGATGGCGACAACACGATTCGCGAGACTTCAGCGCGAAAGAATTGGGAAAGTCAGGTGGATCCACGGGTTCTCAGTGTACGGGTGCTGGTGGACCCGCGAAAACTCTCGTTGTTCGATTTGACCTACCAGATAGAGTATATGCTCCGGGAGGACTTGAATCCGGCGCCGTATCAACTTGCCTACTGGTCCAAGATTCTGCAGCCGTTTGCGGTGCTGGGACTTGCTCTGCTCGCACTGGGCTTCGTGCTGGGTCCTCTGCGCGAAGTCAGTATGGGTGTCAGGCTCAGCGTAGGCATCCTGGTAGGGCTGGGTTTCAAGTATCTCCAGGATCTATTGGCACCCATAAGTATCGTCTACGACCTGTCTCCGCTGCTGGCTGTACTGGTTCCCATCGTCGGCTGCTGGATTCTTGGCGCCTGGGGAATGAGGCGTCTTGCCTAGCAACTGACTGTTGCAACCGATTAGCCGGTCAGAGCTGTTGGCCGTTATCGTGAGAGGGCACCAGATAGGACATCCGGGTATCTGAAAACATGTCCGGCCAACTGCGTTGTTGCGGGTCAACGAACACCCACAAATGGCCGAGTCCCAGGCAGACGAAGGATGCCATTGCTGCTATGAAGCGCAGCATCACCTGGATCAGCGTCATCGGTTTGCCGCTGAGTGTTGTCAGCCGCAGGTGCCAGGCAAGCATCCCGAGCGTCTGCCCACGACTGCGCCAGAAGTAGGCGAAGAAGGTAAAAAGCTCTAAAAAGAGAATGGACTGGATTGTCGGCCCGGTAACGGCATCGTTACGAATGGCAACCAGGATAAAGAGCGTTACGAACCAGACTGCAAGGATCAGCAGCGTGTCATAGATCAGGGCTCCCAGGCGTCTGGAAAATCCGGCTGGCCTGGTAGCTTGGTGCATTTGCTCTGCCGGTTGCAATGGCGCCTAGAATTCCGCCGACTTGTCGGCGATCCGTGCACGCCTGCCGCAGAATTCCTCACGCGACATCGCCTCGGTTACCTGCGGATCATCACAGGTCGCCCAGACGCGCTGACCATCGTCTGTCAACGCGCTGAGGTAGGCGGTGCGTGGCCCTTCACCTGTGTACATAACTGTGTAGCTCTCAACGCTAGCTTCACCGTGATAGTCGGTGATGATCTCGCGTGCCGGGGTGGCATCGACCGCGGCCTGCAGGTCTGCGTGCTGGAAAGGTTTGGCGGGAGGTTCGGCCGAGTAGACGCCGATTGCGTGTTTGGTCAGATAACCGCCGTTTGCCGTAATGAGACCTTTCTCTGCCGGTTCGGCGCGCAGCAGTTGCGCCATTCGCGCAATTGAATGCATGACGTAGTTGTTGAGCGGTCCACCGGCGAATGTCAGCCCTCCAGTAACGGTCAGTGGCCTGGACATGTCGATACCCAGTTCCCGTGCCGCTACCTGCACAGCAACCGGGAAACAGCTGTAGAGATCGACATGTGCCAGATCAGTCACCGTGATTCCGGCCATTTCAAGCGCTTTCGCGCCGGCAAAACGTATCGCTGGTGAAGAATGAAAATTGTCGCGGTTGGAAACGAAGTAGTGATCGTGGGCGTCTGTGCCGGACCAGGGGTAGATCATCTTCTCCTGGGCGATCCCCAGTCTGTGGGCTGTACTTTCCGAACACATGATCAGTGCTGCTGCTTGATCGACGTTGTTGTTGGAGTTCATGAACTTGGGGTAAGGGAAGGAGACCGGCCGATTGATGTCGGATACCGTGCGAATTTCTTCAGCCGTTTTCGATTCTCGGATCCAGGCGTTGGGATTACCTGCGGCGACGCGGCTGAAACCTGCCCAGAGTTCGCTGACACGTTTGCTGTGCTCAGCAATGGATTCGCCGAGATGATGCCGCAGGGCATTTTCAAACATAGGGTACATCTGGATGGGCTGTCGCAGACCCAGCGCTATCTCTGCTGGGTGCGCCATCGCCTGCTCTGCGCCGAGCAGGCGATGGGGCGATCCCTCGATGGTCCGCCAGTTCAGGTCTTTACGGGCATTGAGACCCGCCCGTCGAGCCCTCGCCTGGGTGTTGCCGCATTCGGCACCGGTAATGATGATCACGTCATTTGTGCCGGCTTGGATCTCCAGCGCGCTGTGATTGAGCGTTGACTGGACGAAATTACCACCCCAGGGAGTCAGGCAGGTTTCGGCCGTCGTGTTGTCGATTGCTTCACCGATGGCTTGTGCCGGGTTCTTGTAGGGCCACAATCCGCGAATTACCCGAATTGAACTCGCCGTCTGCAGCAGGCGTGGACATCCGGCATCTTCGGCCGCCGCCGCCACGGCGTCGATCATGAGTTCGATCGGCTCTTTCCCACCAAGCGGATTGGCGCTTTGTGTTACCGGCTGAGCCGTGCGTTGTTCGAGCTGAGAGATACCGACGAGGACGGGCGTTTCATTCATAAGCATGAGCCATAAGCGGATTTTTTCGAATCGATTGGTTAATAGAGGCCGCGTTCACGCGGTTTGTGTGGTAGCTGGGGAGGGAGTCGAACCCTCACTCTGTTGCCAGAACTGGATTTTGAATCCAGCGCGTCTACCAATTTCGCCACCCAGCCAAATTCTGTGTTCGTGCTACGAACGGGCGAGGCATGTTACACATCCGCCATTCGTTGATCCAGCGTATGCCGCGCATTCCCCCCTGTTGCAGATCGGGCTGCTAGAATCCGCGCTCGCTGATTTAACGGGACCACCATGCGACGCGAAGACTTCGGCTATTTATTGCCGCCAGCGTTGATCGCACAAACACCACTCGCCGAGCGCGATGCTGGAAGATTGTTGGATGTGACACAAGACGCCTGCCAGCACCGCCTGATTCGCGATCTGCCTGAACTGCTGCAGCCCGGGGACCTGCTGGTCGTTAACGATACGCAAGTGATCAAAGCGCGATTGCGGGGTGTGAAAGATAGCGGGGGCAACGCAGAAATTCTTGTCGAACGAATCCTCGATGACAACAGCGCACTTTGTCAGATCCGGGTGAGCAAGAAGTTGCTGCCTGGCCGCTGTATCCTGCTCGAGTCGGCCGATGGCAATGAGCGACTCGAAATCCTCAGCCGTGAAGGTGAGTTTTATCGGCTGGCATTCCCGGAGCCCGTTCTGGAAGTGCTTGAGCGCTATGGTCAAACTCCGTTACCACCTTACATTACAAGACCTGCCGACGAGGAGGATCTTCTCCGTTACCAGACTGTGTTCAATCAGCACGCAGGTGCGGTTGCTGCGCCAACCGCGGGACTGCACTTTTCAACCGAACTGCTCAGCCGTATCGCACAGCGTGAAACTGAGCTTGCGACATTGACGCTGCATGTTGGTGCGGGCACCTTCCAGCCGATCAGAGTGTCAGATCTTCAGCAACACAAAATGCATACCGAACGCTATTTCATTCCTGCTGCAACAACCCAAGCCATTGCGAATGTGAAGCGCCGAGGGGGCAACGTGGTTGCCGTTGGTACAACTGTCGTGCGGGCTCTGGAATCCGCGCTGCAGAAAAATGGCGCAGCTCTGCCCGATGCGGGTTGGGGAGAAACGGAGTTGTTCATCACCCCGGGATTCAAGTTCGAATGTGTTGACGCGCTTGTGACGAACTTCCACCAGCCTGAATCGAGTTTGTTGATGCTGGTCTGTGCATTCGCCGGATACGAGAAAGTCATGAATGCGTATCGGCTGGCCGTTGAAAATCAATATCGATTCTTCAGTTACGGCGACGCTATGCTGTTGCAACGATCCGCAAAGGGCAAGCATGAGCTTTGAACTTCTGCACACGGATGGCAGCGCGCGGCGGGGCAGGTTGTCTCTCCCTCACGGGGTGGTAGAGACGCCCGTTTTTATGCCCTGTGGCACATACGGATCAGTCAAGGCCATGACGCCGGAAACACTGCGCCGAACAGGCACCCAGATACTGCTGGGTAACACGTTCCATCTGCTGTTGCGACCGGGGGATCAAACGATCGCAGATCTCGGTGGGCTGCACGATTTCATGAGGTGGCCGGCGCCGATTCTCACCGATAGCGGCGGGTTTCAGGT
>CBDUDJ010000238.1:0-4796 GCA_965365885.1 uncultured Gammaproteobacteria bacterium | reverse complement strand
TTTCTGCGAAAAGCGCTATAAAGTGATTCACGGGTATTTTCCTCTGCCCAGGCCGCCGCCACACCGGAGGCACCAAAGGTAGGCGTCGCGCCCGCTGTATAAATATCTCCGTCGATTTTCAGTCGTAAACTATCTCCACCACTAATCATGGCTAGTACTTTGGCGCCCTGGTAGCTAAGCTCACCTGCAATCCCAGCTACTGGAACCGAGCCTCTCAGTTCCGCTGTGCCGGACAACAAACCTAATTTTGAAACGAAGTTTGACTCAATGTTTTGACTGGCCGCTGAATGGGTATCGCTGGAGCCGATGAAGCCAAATTGATAAGGGTTCGTCATACCTTGCTGTTCCAACGCCAAACCATTTAGCAGCGCTTCACGCACGTAAGAGCCTTCCGGCTTACTTAAAGCATTTGTCGCGACGCGATATGGCATGATTTCAAAACCTGCCCATTCATCACGCGACGATAAAATCGGGTGTGTTTCCGACGTGCCTTTTATTTGAGTGATTTCAACAATAGGTTCATTTCGGATTCGTTGCTTTGTGTAGTCATCATCCAGAGGGTCTTCTGCCCAATCGATTAGTTTAAACATCTGACCGTTAGAACCATTCGAGTTGTGAGGAATCGCCAGACTCTCAACCCCTTTTGCCCTTAGATCATCCATCCATTGCCACAGGTCTTCAGGATTAATCGAGTGAAAACGAGAAAAAGGTTCTCGCGGCAATTTCTCTGTGCCTTCAAAGATAACATTTCTATGCAGATTACCCCTATCAGCTGTGCTGGAGGTATATTCATAGGCAGCAAATGTTGTGAAGTTACCGGGATCATAAAACTGATCTGCGGCATCAATCGAATCTCGCCATGCACTCCTTACGACGTCGAGCACTTCGTCACGATCCAACTCACCAGATCGAATCTGCGCTACTGCTATCGGCAGGAATGAACGAAATGTGCTGAGCCGCTTCAAAATGCTAAATTGACCAGCCCCCATATTTTCAGGGCTGTTCAAGCCATGGTACGGCTCGGAGAATGGATTCTTGGAAAACTCGGTAGACGTATCGGCGGCTGCTTCTACAAGGCCTAAGAACATCGCATGGTCAGTCACTGCATAGAAATCCAACGGGCGGGAAAGCTGCATGTTGAAACCAGCAGGATTCGCAATCGACTCACCTTTCGCGAATCGATACGCATCGTAGGGTGTTGCCAACGTGCCAAACGAATAACCATCAAACGAGTAAGTCGTGTGAACATGTAAATCGCCAAAATAGGCTTTGCGTTCTTTCGAATTATCCACTGGATTGCTGTTGATTGTGCCGGAAACATCATTCTCGCCCTGCAGCAGCTTTATTTCTGTTTCAAAAATCTGGGCAGACCTATTACTGTCCTGCGCTTGCTCTATCAGCCGTGCATCGAATGCTTTGGTTGCAGCCACAATCCTCTCGTTGGTATGAGCTTCGGCTGGCAAACTCGACACCTGTTCTGGGTCATCTGAGCAGGCGGTTAGCAATAGCGCAATCACTGTCAGTCCGAGCATTTTTGGTTTGGTTGCCACATTCTTCATAACAGTAATCTCCGGTTATGGCTTTAAGTTGTTCAATGTCTATTAGTCGTTGTCTGTTCGGGATACACGGCCAGGCCACCGCGGTCGATTGGCAAATAGTAATTCCGCCATCACACATCTCAGCGGAAGGCCTGTGGCACCGCCAACAGTGCTATCGCCATTCGTAACTAGGGGCGATTTACAACAATGTCGTCACTATCAATGGGCAGCTCAAACCACATAAGGTCTTCGGTGAGAAGGAAGTTGTCTGGAATCCCTCGTTTAAAAACATCTTCCAATACAGAATTCGAAGGCACTGGCACCAGATGATAGAAAGCCACCATATCTACATTGGACTTCTCGCCCAGTTCAATCAGGGAGTCTGTTGAAGCGTGGTAGTCCATGACGTCAGCAACAATCTTGGATGTTCGTGACCGGCCTGCTGCGCCCATTGCCTCCGACAGCGCTGTTACCGTCGGTTCTGATAGCGCGTCGTGCAGCAAGAGATCAGCCCCGTCGACTATCTTCAGCGTATCGTCGTTCACGTTGCTGTCGCCAGAAATGACAACGCTGCGACCGCGGTAGTCAAATCGATAACCCACGGCAGGCTCAATGGGTGGATGCTCACTAACATAAGCGGTTATCTTGAGATCCCCATCCTCAAGGATGACGCCCGGCGCAATTCTCTTATGCTGCAATACACCCAGCGCCGGTGGGAGCAACGTTTCCCCATGGTGACTGGTGCGATAAGTTCGATCCAGTCGGTAGCCAGCATTGACGGCATCGGTTACTTCATCAACGCCACGAGGGCCATACACGGTTAACGGTGCCGGTCGGCCCGATACCCAGGAGCCGAGGTTCACTTCGTAAATTTCCGCAATGTGGTCAGAGTGAAAATGCGTGAGTAACAAACCCTGCAGACGTTCGGTGGGCAAACCCAGGCGGTTGATGTTGTCGGTAGAACCGGCACCTGAGTCGATCAGATAGAAGTGTTCCGGTGTTATGACTGCGATACAGGCTTGAGCCTGACCCATCCCTAACGGTGATGCGCTGCCGCAAACATAAACCCTGAGGCTAGACGATTCTGAAAAAGCGGCACCACCTCGCTCAGCCACAGCCGCTGTGCCGCGGGCAAGCAACTCATCCTGTACTGCTGGTAGTGTTAGCAATCCTCGACCAACGCCAGCCATGACTACCAACACCAGGATGAGTATGAGTACTTTCTTCATTTAGTGAAGCTCCAGTTTTTTATCTCGTTTATTAATGCAGTGATGATCCAGTCCATGCTGCACCTCTTTCTCCTACTGTTGACCTTGGTCTTCAATTGAACCAGGCAGGTACTGAATCGGCGACGACCACGCACGCTCCTGAAGTGTGGCTGCCAAATCGGAGCGTGGCTTCGTCCCTGCACGAATCGCGTCCCACGTGTTCCAACGGCAGGTTGGGTTTTCCAGGACTCGCGCATAGTAGAAAGCGCGTTCATTGGCATCAAAGTTTGGATCGGTCCAGACGACTCGCAGTTCAGCACTGCCAGTTCTGGCACTGTAGCTACAATCACTTAAGTTAACCGTGGCGCCGTTATCTGGACAGCGGTTAGTAGCAGCGTCCACCGCGACGCCGCCTGCACAGGCCACATCGATCACATCTTCATGGGTTTCACCTGTTGCGTCGATCCAGCCTTTTATGATTTGAAGTCGTTGTAATGGCGCACTGTTGGCATCTGCCTGTGCCCAGATAGCGAACTGCGGTGGTTGGATCTCGGAAGCAACACTTTCACTGCCTACCAAATTCGGCGTTAAGTTCGCACCCATGGTGACACCGCCCGCATACGCATGTGCAACACCATCTGGCATTTCCAGCAAGTCATTCGGTAAATCGTAACCCGCAAAGAATCGCAGCCGCATACGCGGCCCAGACGTAGCGAAGGTTTCTTTGCGGCGTAAAGCGGCGTATATCGCCTCGCGGGTGTTTTCTTCAGCCCATACCGCAGCAAGGCCAGATGCACCAAATTCAGTTTGCTGGCTACCCAAATAACTCTCGCCGTCTACTTCCGCCACGCGCTGACCTGGGAGAAGGCCTATCACAACCCCTTCCAGAAAATCGACCGGAACCGAACCACGCGTCTGCGCATCTGCAGACAAAATGCCGAGCTTCGAATGAAAATTTGCTTCATCATTTTGCGAAGCGCCGGTGTGTGTATCACTGGACCCAATGACACCAAACGCAAAAGGGTTGGTAATGCCTTTGGCTTCCAATTCCAAACCATGGCGCAACGCCTCTCGCACATAACTGCCTTCGGGTTTACTGGCCACAGGCTTACCCATGCCTACGCCTCGTGTGCTCACCAACTCAAAGCCCGCCCACTCATCGCGGGTGGACAGGGCAGGATGGGTTTCAGACGTCCCTTTGATCTGGGTGATTTCAACCAGTGGTTCATTGCGAATGCGCTGCACGGCGTATTCCTCATCGATTGGATCGCCTGCCCAATCCACCAGCTTAAACATATGACCATTAGATTTGTTGGAGTTATGCGGGATGGCTAAAGATTCAACGCCTGCCTTTCGCAACGTATCCATCCAGTCCCAGAGGTCTTCTGCGTTACGCGAGTGCATACGTGAGAATGGAACCTCAGGCACGCGATCGCTACTCTCAAAGATCACGTTGCGGTGCAGGCTACCGTTGTCCTCTGCTGTCGATGAGTACTCGTAAGCGACGAAGGTCGTAAAGTGGCCGGGATCGTTGTGTCGATCTGCGGCTTCAATGGAGTCTGCCCATGCGCTACGGGTAATTGCCAATGGTTCTTCAGGCTCGACCTCCCCATCGACAATCGCTAAGGCCAATGCCCGGGCAAGACCAAAGCTGCGCATTCGATCCAGCACGCTCCACCGATCCATGTTATCGGGCGCATTTAAGTCATGCACAATTTGTGCAAATGAATACTTGGAAAAGTCAGTGCTGGTATCAGCAGCGACGGGTGCTACGCCCATAAAAAAACCATGATCGGTGACGCCGTAAAAATCCAGCGGCTCGTGGAGCTGCATCTCAAAACCAGCAGGGTGCTTGATGGCTTCACCTTTCGCAAAACGATAAGCATCGTAAGGTGTCGCTAATGTGCCAAAGGCATAAGCGTCAAACGAGTATTTTGTGTGTACGTGCAGATCACCGAAATAGGCGTTCCGTTCTAAATTGATCGGCGGCTTATCAGTGAGATCGAGATCTGCTTCACGATCGGAGAGGAGAAGGGCCTCCTCGGCGCCA
>CBDUDJ010000237.1:0-4796 GCA_965365885.1 uncultured Gammaproteobacteria bacterium | reverse complement strand
CCAGGACTCAATGGTGACATCGCACCGAATACGAGCGGCTTCATCTGAGCCGAGTAGATCGTGTTTGCGCCCCAGGTACCTCATGATCGCGAAAGTCTCTGGAATCTCGACCTCGTATATCGAAATAGAGAATTTGGGGTTTGGAGTTCATGAGGCCGTCCCGCTGTGGATCGCTTATCCAGCATCTCCAATCACCCGGATGCTGTACGGATTCGTAGATTGTATTGGATAGTCCAACTAATTTCCGGTTTGCCAAAGATCGCTGTTTCAAAGCCAGTGGCCCGACGATATATTTATTTCTCATTCACCAGGGAATCAATAATGAGCTATCCGAGTCCTGGAATTTCGTTCGGCTGCCTGATCCTTTTTTCGGCTGGCGCCCTGCTTGTCCCCAACACACCACTGCTCGGGCATGCCAACGCTGAGGCAGGCAGCGGACACAGCACTTCGAGCGCGGACTATGAGCATGCGGGTACCGGCACTCGGATATTTTCCGCTGGTGAACTCGCAATCAAAGTCCTCGTAGAAGCTTCGGTTCTCGGCAGCAACGAAGTGGAGGTCGGCGAAATCTTCCTTCCTCCAGGCTACGAAGGCGGCGGCCACAGACATGGTGCTATTGAAATTTTCTATATTATCGAAGGTGTGATGAACCACGTGGTCAACGATGAATCCCACATTCTTGAACCCGGGATGATCGGCATCGTGCGGCCTGCCGACACAGTGACGCATAAGATCGTCGGCAACCAGGGTGTCAAAGCTGTCGTCATCTGGGCACCCGGAGGTGAAGTGGATCGCCTGCGGCAGGCATTCCCGGAAGAAAAGGTGCTCACAAGCGAACATTGACTCTCGAACTCACTGGAACCAAAGATCTAAATGACCTTAATTCACACCTTCGCCGGTAATTCTCTTGATCGTGCCGACGTCATGCGACGCGATGAAGAACAGATTCAAGCGGCCGCGAATCATCACACGTCGCGTTACCTGGCAATGTGCAATCTGAACGTGCTCGTCAATCCTGCCCCGCTGGAGACCGCGGCCACTGATCCAGCCCTGCAGCTTCACTGGCTTTCACAGGATCAGATTGCCGCTGCGAACCTCTCCGTCTCACCCGTTCTGCTGGGCGTACGGCAGGACGCTGCCCATTTCGCGATCGACGTCTCAGAGCTCGAAGATCCCGCCTCGGTGCTGGGTCTGGCGGACACCTGCCGCTTCGAAGACTGTCGCAGCGCGGCGATGATGCTGGCCGCCGATCAATCAGGCATCGTCGCCCAGAGCCGATCACAAATCGACTGGCATCGCCGTCACCAGTTCTGCAGCGTCTGTGGCAATCAGACGAGTTCTCGAAAGGGTGGTCATGTGCGCCGCTGTCCGCAGTGCAAGTCCGAACACTTTCCGCGCACCGACCCGGTGGCAATCATGTTGATCATCGACGGTGATCGATGCCTGCTGGGTCAGTCAGCCGGTCGTCTCGCCCGTACCGGCATGTATTCCGCGCTGGCCGGTTTCATCGATCAGGGTGAATCGATTGAGGAGGCCGTGCGCCGGGAAGTCGGCGAAGAAGCCGGTGTGCAGGTGGCGGAAGTTCGTTATCACTCCTCCCAACCCTGGCCGTTTCCTTCATCGCTCATGATCGGTTGCCATGGCAGAGCAGCCAGTACCGAAATCAGCATGGATACGACGGAGATGGCAGACGTGCGCTGGTTCTCCCGCACGGACGTCGACACGGCGCTGCAGGGTAACAACAGCGACCTCAGGGTGCCCGGACCCATCGCTATAGCCCACCATCTCATCGTCTCCTGGGTTGCCGGCGACATCGAGTTCGCTTGATGACCATTGTCAGCCATACGAAACGCAATCGGCAGGGACCTATGCATAGATTACTCAAGCTACCCATACTGTTTACTGCACTGCTCTGGAGTGTGTCGCTGTCGGCCACTGCGGAAGATGTCGCGGCCGCGGAGGATGTCGCCGCCGTCGACCTGCAGCTGCCTGCCGGTTTTTCGGCGACCGTGTTTCATGAAGGCGTGGGGCAGCGCGCCAGACAGCTGGCCGTTCGTGAAAACGGCGATGTTTTCATCTCGCGCCGCGACGGCACTCTGATTGCATTGCGTGACACGGACAAAAACGGCACAGCAGACGTGTTGCAAGAGCGCAAGCTGCCAATCACCACCGGTCTGGAGATCCACAAGGGGTATCTTTATTTTTCCGACACAGTGAGCGTCAGTCGCGTCGCGCTTGACGAGAATCTGCTGCCTGCTGGCGAGGTCGAAACGATCGTTGCGGGTTTCCCCGAACAATCTGCGCACGCGACCAAGTCGATCTCGATAAACGACTCAGACGAACTCTTCGTCAATGTTGGAGCACCGTCCAATGCCTGCCAGCAGGAACGTCGCTCTCCCGGCTCGCCCGGGATCGAGCCTTGCCCACAGTTGCAGAGACAAGCCGCGATCTGGCAGTACTCAATAAAACAGGACCAGGACCAGCTCGACGGTCAGCGGTTTCTCACGGGCACACGCAACGTAACGGCGCTGGACTGGAGCGAGGCGGCGGACGGACTGTATTTCGTCATGCACGGCCGTGATCAGCTTGGCGCGCTGTGGTCTGAATATTTCGATGACGAGTCCAGCGCCGAGATGCCGGCTGAAGAATTTCATCGCGCAAGCAAAGGTGCGGACTACGGCTGGCCTTATACATTCATTGATCCCCGCAGTGGTAAACGGTTGATCGCCCCGGAGTACGGCGGTGATGGAAGTGCCGAAGCGCAAGCCGGCCAATACCGCAAACCCCTGTATGCCTTCCCCGCGCACTGGGCGCCACTGGATCTGGTTTTCTACACAGGCAGTCAGTTTCCCGAGTCATTCAACAGTGGCGCCTTCATTGCCTGGCAAGGCTCATGGAACCGTGCTCCACTACCGCAGGAAGGCTATCGGATCACTTTCCTGCCGTTCTCCGACGGCGCTATCTCCGGCGAACCAATCGATTTCATCACCGGCTTCAAAGGTGCTGCGGAAATTCTGCGCTCGAGTGATGCGAAGTACCGGCCAGGCGGCGTTGCCATCGGCCCGGCCGGCTCGCTCTACGTGGCGGACACCATGCAGGGCCGAATCTGGAAAATCAGCTACGAGTCACCCTGACAGCCTGTTGAAAACACGCGGCTAGACTCCGACCGAAGTCTCAGCTCGCCGCCGGCGCGGTGCCGTTTGGATATCAACCGGCTCGCGCACGGGTAGCATGAGCTTCGCAAGCAAGTCGGGCTCCGTGGGGCCAATCCCGGTTTGCACCACCGCGCCCTTGGAAAACGTCCCGAACAGACGATCCCAGATGATCGCGTTGCAGCTGAAGTTTGTGTTGCTCTCAGCAAACACCGTCGAATGATGGCGTGAATGCTGCACGCTGTTGGTGAAAAACAACCCAAGCCAATCCGACTTAGTGCGGACATTGGCATGCGCAAAACAAGCGTTCACTGTCAGCAGCAGAGCCCCACCGAGTATTGCCTCCGACGGCGCCCCCACCAGATAACTCAGCAACAACGTCGGGACCGACAGAAAAAACAGCTCGAACGGGTGTGCTGTAAGGAAGTTGATGGCATGTAGATTATGAAAGGAGTGGTGAAAGCCATGGCCACTGAGCCGCCACAACAAGGTGGAGTTGTGGATGGCCCGATGAATCCAATAGAAGATAAACTCGCTGGCGAAGTACAACAGCAGGATTTGCGCCAACATAGGCCATGTGTTCGGCCAGACGTTGATTCCAACTGCCTCCCTGATGGCCGCCAGTGGAATAGCCAGAGAGACGGCATACAACTCATCAACCACCCCCAGAAGGATCAGACCCAGCAGAGTGATACCCAGAATCGTGGCGACTTCCACGAATGTCTGCTTCCAGTCCGCGTGCGCCGGATAAAAGGTTTCGCACACTCTGATCACTGCCAGCGCAGCCATCAGTGCAATGAGTGTCGCGGTTTGAGTTCCGCCAAGCAGGTACCACAGATACACGGCACCAAGAATCAAGGCGGGATGCAGGGTGTACTCCACCAGGGTTCCAGCGAGCTTCGCAATCATGATGCAGCAGATGTCAGGCGGCTTGGATTATGCCAGCGGATCATGCACAACCTCCTTCACTCAGTTGCTATCTGTGGTAACCCTGCACACGTTCGTAGGGGACTATCTTTACTTCACCGACAAAAAACTTCGCCGCGGATTCGCGAAACTCCGCCATATGACGGGTTGTCCCATGTGCTTCGATTGCTGCCCGGTTTTCGTAGATCTCAAAGAACAGTATTTCATTGCGATCCTGCACGCCACGGTTGCAGATGTACGCCAGCACGCCGGGTTCCTTTGCTTCGACCTGCTTCACCATCGTCTGCAGGCTTTCTACGGCCTCATCGGCGAATTCCGGACTGAGCACCGTGCTTGCTGTGATCGTGATCATCTCCGCTGCATCTGCTGCAACTGCAGCCTCTGGTCGCAGAAAGCCAATTCCGCCAATTGCCACAGCTCCCAGTGTTGCGGTCTTCAGAAAATCCCTGCGGCCGGTCTCAGCGACAGGCTCGGAAATCGTTGTGTCTGACATTCTGGTTATCCTCTTTTTTATTGGTTGGGGGTTCCGGTAGTTCCTATTGAAAGATGCTACTAAAGGTTGCTATGGATGGTTGCTAGTTGCGCCCTGCCGCCGCGCGGGCTCCGTCGAGCGCGTTGCGTGAAACGTTGAAAAATCGCTGACCCTGCGCGAGCCGATCCTCAACAGTCCCCGCCGTTGCACCCACAGCAATCCCGTGTGCCTTGCAGGCTGTGACA
>CBDUDJ010000236.1:0-4799 GCA_965365885.1 uncultured Gammaproteobacteria bacterium | reverse complement strand
CAAAAGATGAACTCGCCGATAGCATGATGTCCTACTGGACGCAGTTTGCTATCACCGGCAATCCCGGTCGCGGTCGCACGGATTCCGAAGTCGAGTGGCTGTCATGGGGTACCGACGGCAAGCGTTCGATCGTGCTCGATACCCCGGAAGATCAGGGAATCTACATGATGGAAGACGTGATCACCGTCGCTGGACTGAAAGATGCGCTCGCGGCCGATGCCACAATCGATGAGCCGCGTGAGCGTTGTCAGCTCTATATGAGCTCCTTTGGCCGTACTGGATTCGACACCGCAGAGTTCGAAAACTTTGGACCCGACGGCTGCGGCCAGTTCGATGCGAGCAAGTTTGCCAGATTCTAAACCGTCGAATTAATCCACGGGCGGCCGTTGATAGCCGCCGCAGAGTTCGGCAATGCGCCCGGCAAGACGGATCGTGCTGTAGTCGCCGCCGTATGGCCCGACCACCTGAAAGCCAATTGGCAGCCCGGACTCACAGCGACCCAGCGGCGGCACGCTCGCCGGCAGGTAGGCCATGCCGGTCAGAATCGTCCATTTGACGAGATCGGCGTAAGGCCGCTCTGCGCCGTTGCAAACCAGGGTGCGCGTTCCGAAATTGCCTTCCTGGTCATGCTCAAAGGGTGGCACAAAACCGATCGGCATCAGTATCGCATCGTAACGCGTAAAAAATTCCGCCCACTTACCACGTATTGCTTCGCGCTCGGCATGTGCATCCAGCCATTCACGATGAGTCGATGACGAATCCGCACTCGGATCTTCGACGCCCTCGAGTTCTTCAGGCGGCATCGATTGCACCATTGCTGCGGTCACCAGCCACATGCCAAGCCCGGCTGCCTTGGCCGGATCGATATCAGGTCGAGCAGTGCGGTCCACCGCAACGCCAGATACCTCGAGTGCATCAACGGCTGCGTTCATGACATCGAGAACTTGCGTGTCGACCGGACAAAACGGATCATCCAGCCAGGCGGCAACACGCATCGTGCCGACATCCTCCGGCGGCGGCGCAAGATCTGCCACCAACGGACCTTCCTTGCGTAGCAAAATACCCAGCAGCAGTTCGAGGTCTTCCGCCGAGCGTGCAAGAGGACCATGGACATTGACGTCCGCCTCGACCGTGCCACCCGCCTCGTGATCCAGATAGCCGGTAGAAGGAATGATGCCCCAACTGGGCTTATGGCCGAACACACCGCAGAACGAAGCCGGATAACGGATGGAGCCGCCAATATCGGTACCTATCTCGAAGGACGTCAATCCCGCGGAGACAGCAGCAGCCGCACCACCTGAAGAGCCGCCCGGAACCCGCTTCGAATTCCATGGGTTGACCGTCGTCCCGAACATCTCATTGAAGGCCTGAATATCGCCGGACCAGCGCGGCAGGTTGGTTTTGCCGAAAACGATGGCGCCTGCGTCCTTGATCGCCCGAACCACACCAGCATCCTGCTCGGGAATGTTGTTGTGCAATTCAACCGCACCACCCGTGGAGCGCAGACCCGCAGTTTCCAGCGCATCCTTGATCGTGACCGGCACGCCGTGCAGCGCACCCAGCTCGCCGCCTCGGGCAACGGCGGCGTCCGCTTCATCGGCTGCTGCGCGCGCAGTATCCAGATCCAGTGTCACGACCGCATTCAGCTGCGGGTTGATTCGCTCGATCCGCGCCGCAAATGCTTCCAGCAGCTGCCGGCTGGTGATCTCACCACTTCCGATGGCCTGCGCCTGCCGTGTAGTCGGCCAAAACGTAATTTCTTCATCGATTTCCATCAACCCTCCCCGCTCGCCGTTGTAGCGGCAAATCGTTTACCAAATATAACCTCATTGCCTTCCGCCGGGCGCCGCGGAACATTCTGCGACAGCGCTAACGAGCATAGGGCAAACGCGGTGCCAATCAGAAAGACGGCGGCAGTCGAGTACATCCAGACGATTCCCAACAGCACCGGGACTACCACAGCGGCAATATGACTGATCGTGAACGAGACTCCGGCGGAACTGGCAAGATCCGCCGGATCCGCGATCTTGTGAAAATAGGTTGCAATCGCGATGCCGAGTGCGAAAAACATGTGATCAATCACGTACAGTCCTGCCGCGAAGTAGGGATTTTCGACAAAGGCATAAGAGGTGAATACGATCACCAGACCTACATATTCGAACGTCAGAGCGGTCCTCTCACCAAACCTGTGGATGAGTGAGCCGATACGCTCTGCAAAGACCCAGTTGAACGCATAATTGATCAGAAACAACAGCGTGACCTGTGCTGCGGTGTAGCCAAACTTCTCCACCATCAGAAACGCGGCAAAAACGACAAAAATCTGCCTTCTGGCGCCGGAAAAAAAGGTCAGCGCATAGTAGAGCCAATAACGTTTGCGCAACACCAGATGCGTGTGTTGCTTTGTTTTCGATTTGAAGTGCGGGAAGCCCAACCACATGAATACTGCCAGGCCACAGCAAACGCCACCGGCCAGCAGAAAGATCCAGACGTAGTCGAGCTCGACGAATTCAAGCAATAGCCACAGAGCGAGATAGACGAGCAGCGACGTCATCGCTCCCACGGCGATCAATTTGCCGAGGACCCGAGGTGCTTCATGCCTCTCAAGCCATTGCAGAGACAGAGACTGCTTGAGGGTTTCAAAATAGTGAAAACCGATCGACATCAACACCGTCGTGAAATAAAGGCCCATCTCAAACGGCAGGAAACCGGTCATCGCCACGCCCACGCCGAGCAAAGCAAGCGCCAGCACGGCGAAGGTCTGCTCTTTCAGGATCAGCAATACGAACACCGTGGTAAACGCAAGGAAACCGGGCACTTCCCGCAGACTCTGCAGGATGCCGATTTCGATACCGGTGAAGGCAGCGCGTTCGACGACGAAGTTATTGAGCAGAGCAGACCAGGCATTGAATGCCACAGGCATCGCTATGCTCATGAGAATCAGGAGCGTGACGGGTTGTTGCCATGATCGCGTGGCCACAGCAGTCTGTGCGGTCTGATCCGTCACTACGGTCCCTAAACGGCGGGTAAAAAGGACCACGGATTCTAGCACGCCTGCAAGCGCGCTCATTCTGCGAGCGGGCTCATTCTGCTAGCATGCTTCGTTCTTCATCGAAGCCTGGCCGGAAGCATATGCGCACTTGCACCTGGGCACCGACGGTTTTTCAGGGCACACAGGTCGTGCGCGGCAGAACGTACGCCGAGACACCGACAAGCGAGAAACTCAGCCAGGGAGTTGTCGACCACGTCAAACACATCGAGTCTCTCGGCATCAGTCATCTGCTGGTGGCGCAGCGCTGGTGGGGCAACGCCGAAGACATCGAGGGTTCGTCGCTGGACTGTCTTGCGATGACGGCTTTCATTGCCGCCCATACCGAGACACTCACGCTGATCACCGCCATTCATCCCGGGTTCCTGGAACCTGCCCAGGTCGCCAAATGGGGTGCAACCCTGGATCGGCTCACCGGTGGGCGCTGGGCGATCAATCTGACGTCAGGCTGGAACCTCGAAGAATTCGATATGTATGGCGTGGATGCGCTCACTCATGATGAACGCTATCTGCGTTCAGCTGAGTTTCTCAACGTACTTAAAGGTGCCTGGACACACGGCGAGTTCAGTTTCAGCGGGACCTATTATCAGACCCGCGAGCTGCGACTCGAACCACGACCCGAACACCCGCTGGTCGTTTATCAGGGAGGGCAGAGTGATGCGTCCATGAACCTTGCCGCGCAGCATTCGGATACGATGTTTCTCAATGGTGGCCCGCCGGAAAAAATCGCAGGGATAATCGAGCGTGCCAGGCAGGCATGCAAGGTAACCGGGCGGAAACTCGGTTTTGCGCTGTACGCTGCCCCGCTGTGTCGGCCCACCGATGAAGAAGCCTGGGCTGAGATCGACAGCCGGCTATCGCGGGTCGACCCTCAGTTGGTCGAACAGCGACGTAAACGCGTCAGCGGCGCCGAAGGGATGTGGCAAAACGACACCGATCCGCTCAGTGCCCTGGATACCAATGAAGGCTATGCCTCCCGGCTCATCGGGTCACCCGAAACCATTGTCCGTCAGATCGAACAATTCCGGGCGTTGGGCGTGGATATGCTGCATCTTGATATCAGCGATCGATTATTCACTTCCGAAGTGCTGCCAGCGGTGCATTCACTCTGAATTCACGCTTTTACTGAGATTTCTGTTGTGTATTAGTGTATTACTAATGTATAACACTAACCCAGTGAAGGTCAGTATCAAATCAACAGCAGGCAGACGCAACAGATTCGTCACAAAGCTATGACCGGAAAGCTATGACCGAATGGCAGGAACATGAACCAATCTATATCCAGCTGGCGCAACTCGTCCTGGATCAGATCATCCGAGGCGCGCTCGCCGAGGGTGAAGCAGCTCCCTCCGTACGGCAGGTCGCGAGCCAGGAACGCATCAACCCGCTGACGGTCTCCCGCGCCTACCAGACACTCGTCGATGACGGCTTGCTCGAAAAGCGGCGAGGGCTGGGCATGTTTGTCGCTGAAGGTGCGCACGATCGTGCTGTCAGCAACGAGCGGCAGCGTTTTTTAGAAAAACTCTGGCCACAGATTGAAGAAAGAATTCGATTGTTGGGGCTCTCGGCCGACGAGCTTTTACAGGGCGGTGTTGCATGAGTGTCATTCAAGCAGAAGGCCTACGGAAATCCTTTGGCGACGTCGCAGCGCTCGACGGTCTGGACCTCGAAGTCGGTCGCGGGCGCATCGTCGGGTTGATCGGTCCTAACGGGTCGGGCAAGAGCACGACCGTTGATTGTCTGTCTGGATTTC
>CBDUDJ010000235.1:0-4806 GCA_965365885.1 uncultured Gammaproteobacteria bacterium | reverse complement strand
CCGCTCCTGGCGGTCCAGGGCAATAACGACCCCTGCGAGCGTTGCCCCCGCAGCAAGCACCAGGCTTGCCGCCTCACGAATGGCCGTTCCCGCGGTAAGCACATCATCAACCAGCAGCACCCGGCCACTGACGTCGGCGCCGACGAACTGACCACCCTCGCCATGGTCCTTGGCTTCTTTGCGATTGAACGCCCAGGCAACATCGGCGCCCTGCGCAGCCAGTGCCTGCGCAGCCGCCACCGCAATCGGAATGCCTTTGTAGGCCGGTCCGAAGACGAGATCAAAATCGACAGCCAACGCCAGAATTCGCGCGGCGTAGGCCGCCCCAAGCTGGCTGATCGCCGATCCGGTATTAATGTGCCCCAGGTTGAAGAAATATGGGCTGCGACGGCCGGATTTCAACGTGAAATCGCCAAACTTCAGCACCTGCTGCTCTACAAGCAACGCAAGCAGCGCGGTTTTGTCCAGTTCTTTAGTCAACGTCGTCACTGCATATCCTTTAACTCGTAGTCTGCAAGGCCGTAGTCTGCAATTCGACCAGCCGTCGAGTGCCTTTTTCGGCCAATGCGAGCATTGCCGCGAGTTCCTCACTGGAAAAGGGTTGCTGCTCGGCCGTGCCCTGAATTTCAACGAAGCCGCCGCTTGCCAGCGCCACCACATTCATGTCGGTTTCCGCCGTGGAGTCTTCGGCATAATCCAGATCGAGAACCGGCATCCCTTGCCAGATTCCCACGGATACAGATGCCACATGTGACCTGAATGCTGCCTGAACCCCAAAGCGCGTGAGCGCATCGGCAAGAGCCACCGAAGCACCGGTGATGGAGGCCGTACGGGTTCCGCCATCGGCCTGAATGACGTCGCAGTCCAGACGCACCGTCCGCTCGCCCAGTGCAGACATGTCCACCGCTGCCCGCAGGGATCGGCCAATCAACCGCTGAATCTCCACCGTGCGGCCGCTCTGTTTGCCGCGCGCGGCTTCGCGATCCACACGGGAGTGGGTGGAACCAGGCAACATGCCGTATTCGGCCGTGATCCAACCCTCGCCTTTGCCGCGCAGGAATCCCGGAACGGAATCTTCCACACTCGCTGTACAGATGACTTTCGTGCCGCCAAATTCCACCAGCACAGAGCCGGCTGCGTGGTCGGTGAAGCCACGGGTAAAGTGAACGGCTCTCAATTCATCCGGCGCTCGGCCGCTGGGCCTCGTTATGGTCATGATTCGTGTTCCGTGGGCTGTTGAGAAATTGTGCTCCTGCGCATTATAGGTCGCAGCCCACTTTTACCCAATGAGCGCGCTACAATGCGCATCCGCATTATTTAAAGACGTTTCAATGGTCAACAGCATGACCGCGTTCGCCCGCGCGCAAACTGAGTTGGATGGTTTGGCAGTGACGTGGGAGATCCGATCAGTCAACCATCGCTTTCTAGAGACTCAGTTCCGACTTCCCGACCAGGTGCGCTCACAGGAGCACAAACTGCGCGAAACGCTGCGCAAACATCTCAGCCGCGGCAAAATCGACTGCGTGTTACGCCTGGAACGGCAGGATGGCGAAAATACGCTCGCACTGAATCGTCCGCTGTTGTTGCAGGTACTGGCCGTGCTCGAGCAGATTCGGCGTGACGCCCCGGAACTTGGGCCGCCAAACGCGATGGATCTGCTGCGCTGGCCCGGCATCATCGGCAACACATTGAGTCCTGACGACACAGGCCTCATCGACACTGTCAGCGATCTATTCGAAGAGGCTCTCAGCGATCTGATCGCCCACCGCCAACGCGAAGGCGCTCAGCTCGCAACGACCATCCATGACCGCCTGGCAGAGATCGAAACAACGGTGGCAGACGTCAAAGCGGTAATCCACTCCGTGGGTCACCAGGTACAGGCCAAGCTCACAACACGAGTGAAAGAACTGCAGGCACAGGTTGACCCTGCCCGTCTCGAGCAGGAGATTGCGCTACTCGCGCAGCGTGCCGACGTCGCCGAAGAACTCGACAGGCTCAGCATTCACGTGGAGGAAGCGCGCACAAACCTGCGTGGGCCCGGACCCCATGGCCGCCGCCTGGATTTCCTGACTCAGGAACTCAATCGTGAAGCCAACACCCTCGGTGCGAAGTCGATTCTCGCCGAGACCTCGCAGAAGTCGGTCGACCTGAAGGTTGTGATCGAGCAGATTCGCGAGCAGGTGCAGAACGTCGAATGAGCCGTAAAAAGTGTGCCAGCACGCCGGTTGCAGCCGCGCAAGGCGTCCTGTTCATAGTCTCCGCGCCCTCCGGCGCCGGCAAAACCAGTCTGGTCAACGCGCTGCTCGAACACGAGCAAAACATGATGGTCTGCGTTTCTCACACAACACGCGAGATGCGGCCGAATGAGCGTGACGGCGTCAACTACCACTTCGTCGATACCAGCACCTTTGAGCGAATGGTCTCCGCGAACGCCTTCGTCGAACATGCCGAGGTGTTCGGTAACTTCTACGGGACGTCAAAGTCCGCGGTAACGCAGGATCTCGCTGCCGGGCGCAATGTAGTGCTCGAAATCGACTGGCAGGGCGCTGCCCAAATCCGCCATGTGTTGCCGCGGGCGGTCAGCATTTTCATCCTGCCACCGTCACTGGCCACGCTGCGGGCGCGGCTGCACAGTCGTGGTCAGGACGAGGCCGCGGTGATCGAAGCCCGGCTCGCCGAGGCGCGAGGCGACATCAGCCACTGCAGAGAGTTCGACTACGTCGTGGTCAACGACGAGTTCGACACCGCGTTGCAGGAAATGCGCGCCATCAGCCGCGGCGAACCCGGCACCAGTCGCCAGCCGTCCGCCAGCGTGGCGGCACTGCTCGATGAACTTCTCGCTGCGGATTGATCCTGTGCCGGATAACGGCGCACTGCCTGCTGACGCCGTACTGGCTGGCACCTACGCAGCGACCGCGCCGTTCGGCGCTGCTTCTGCGCTGCTTCTGCGCTGCTTCTGCGCTGCTTCTGCAGGCACAGACCGCTTGTCAGATAGGGGGACTCCCCGTTACACTCGCGCGCTCTAAAAAAATCAGGTGCTGGCGATGGCCCGTATTACCGTTGAAGACTGTCTGGAACACGTCGATAACCGCTTCGACCTCGTGATGCTGGCAACCCGACGCGCCCGCCATATGCGTCGCTACGGCGCCGAGCCGCTGCTGCCAGAGGAGAACGACAAGCCCACAGTCATCGCCTTACGCGAGATCGCTGCAGGTCTCATCTCTCACGAAATGCTTGACGCGCGCGAAACCTCCACGGAGGATGAAGAAATGGAAGTGTCATTCAACCTCGGAGATGGCGAAAACCGCAACTTCTAAAGCCGACACCAAGGCTGCCGACAAGCAATCTTCTGGTCAATCCAACCGGAAGGGCGCCGCTGGTCGCAACTCTAACAAGTCGAATTCGAACAAGTCGAAATCAACGACCAACCCGGGCGCGGAGCCCGATAGTCAGACTCCGACCGGCAGTAACCAATCCTATTTCGTCTCCCGCCTCGCCGAGAACGCCAAACTCGACACCGTCGCTTCGCCAGCAACAATCGCGGCACTGCTGACCCGGCTGGAAAGTTACCTGCCGGCAGATCAGGTGCAGAAAGTCGCGCAGGCCCATGCGTACGCCGAGGCCGCCCACGAAGGCCAGATGCGGCGGACGGGGCATCCCTACATCACCCACCCGCTGGCCGTGGCCAACATCCTCGCCGGCATGCGCATGGACACCGAAACCGTCATCGCTGCGCTGTTGCACGACGTGATGGAAGACACCGGGGTCGCCAAGAAGGCACTGAGCCAACGCTTCGGCAACTCCGTTGCGGAGATCGTCGACGGTGTGTCGAAACTGTCGACCATTTTCCACTCGCGGGCTGAAGCCCAGGCCGAGAACTTTCAGAAGATGGCCATGGCGATGGCCAAAGACATACGCGTAATAATGGTCAAGCTGGCTGATCGGCTGCACAACATGCGCACGATTGGCGTGATGTCGAGCGAGCAGCGCAAACGCATCGCCAGGGAAACGCTGGATTTCTACGCACCGATAGCAAATCGGCTCGGCATCCACTCGATGAAAGTCGAGTTCGAGGAGTTGGGGTTTCACGCGTTGTACCCGCTGCGCGCGGACCGGATCAGTGGCGCGGTCAGGGCTGCCCGCGGCAATCGCAAGGAATTGATGGAGGAGTTGCGTAAATCCATCGAGACTGCGCTCGCCGCCGAAGGCATCCGTGTCGAGGTCAACGGCCGCGAGAAGCACCTCTATTCGATCTATCTGAAGATGAAGACCCAGCATAAGTCGTTCTCGGAGATCATGGATGTCTTCGGGTTCCGCATCGTTGTTGATCAACCCGATGAGTGTTATCGGGCGTTGGGCATCGTCCACAATCTCTACAAGCCGGTTGCCGGGCGTTTCAAAGACTACATCGCAATACCCAAGCTGAATGGTTATCAGTCACTGCACACGACGCTTTTCGGCATGCACGGTGTGCCGATCGAAGTGCAGATCCGGACACAGCACATGGATGCTGTGGCAGACAATGGGGTCGCCGGTCACTGGTTGTATAAGTCCGCAGACGCAGATTTTCAGGGCAACCAGCATCGAGCGCGGCAATGGGTCAAAGATCTACTCGATCTGCAGCAACGTGCGGGCAATCCGCTCGAATTTATCGAAAGCCTGAAGATCGATCTCTTTCCCGACGAGGTTTACGTCTTCACACCCAGCGGCGATATCCTGGAACTGCCAAGAGGCGCCTGTCCCGTCGACTTCGCCTACGCCGTGCACACCGATATCGGTAATGGCTGTGTTGCCTGTCGCATCGAT
>CBDUDJ010000234.1:0-4821 GCA_965365885.1 uncultured Gammaproteobacteria bacterium | reverse complement strand
ACGACCCCGCCTTCACGCCCCGGGCCGCTGAGCTCACCGCTGACCACATCGAGGTCGAGCCACAGTCGCGGCTCGACGAAACTGGAATACTGCTTAATCATCAGCTCATCCGAGCGGGCATACGAGCGCCAGATGATGTGCTTGACCGGGTCGCCCGGCCGATAGGTCTTGATATCGTTGAAGTCGTCGCTGCCGAACGGATCGATCAATTCTCCCTCGTCGCGCCGACCCTGGACCGATTGGGGAAAATCCTGAAATATCGGTTTGGGATAAACCAACGCGCGCGCATTGAGGTCCACCCAGGTCCACGCCCGCAACAAGCCAAGCGGGAAATAGGTTTCCACCAGCAACCTGCCGGGATTCAAATAACCGCGCTGTTCGGCTCGAACATACAGCCGCACCGTGTCTGCCGCCTGATCCACGAGTTCTGCCCATTGTTGGATGGCGCCAGGCCAGCCCAGCTGAATGCCTTCCCGGCTGCGACCCTGCGGTCGCAGGACCCGTATGGTGAACTCCACATCTTCGCCGACGAAACCAGGCCTTGAACCAGCGAGTTCCAAGCGCAGGTCGGACAGGTTGCGAAACGTGTGCAGGATCGTGACGAGGAAGAGACTGCCCAGCAGGAACGCAACACCATAGACGAGACTTGCCTGATAGTTGATGGCACCGAGGATGAGCAGTATCAACAATCCGCCAAACACGAATCCGGTACGAGTCGGGAAGATGAAGATATTGCGCTGGCTTAGCGTGATCTCTGAATTGGGTGGAATCCGACGGTCCAGCCAGCGGCCGAAACGGGACCCGATGAAAGGGTCGTCCCTGATAGATGGACCGATCTCAGCCACACCAGTTGCCTTTTCTCAGCCGACGACTCAGCCGACCACGTCGACGCTGGACAGAAGTTTTTGCGCTAGAGCGCCACCTCCGTGTCCTTCGTAATCCGCTGCTTCGCGCACACGATGTTCTACCACGCTGGGCAGTACCGCTTGTACATCTTCGGGCACGACATGGCTACGATCGTGGATCAGTGCCCAGGCGCGGGCGCTATGCAGAAGTGCGAGTGCACCACGCGGTGAAAGACCGAAAGCGAACTCACCGCCTCGTCTGCTGTAAGCAACAAGACGCTGCACGTATTCGAGCAGCGGATCTGAGACACGCACATCGTCCACCGCCAGTTGCAGGGCGGCGAGTGATTCAAGATCAGCGATCGCGTTGAGCGCGCCAAGAGTTTTGCGCCGGTCGCCCCCACGCAACAATTCCCGTTCGGCGTCCGGCTCGGGATAACCGAGTTCGATCCGCATGAGAAAACGGTCGAGTTGCGATTCCGGCAGCGGGAAAGTGCCAGTCTGTGTTGCCGGGTTCTGAGTGGCTATGACGAAGAAGGGTTCCGGGAGGGGCCGTGTAACGCCTTCCGCTGTGACCTGTCGTTCCTCCATTGCCTCGAGCAATGCACTCTGACTCTTCGGAGTGGCACGATTGATTTCGTCGGCGAGTACGACCTGAGCGAACAGCGGGCCTTCGAGGAATCGGAACTCACCTGTGTTCTTGTCGAAGATGGACGCGCCGATTACATCTCCCGGCAGGATATCACTCGTGAACTGAATCCGGTTGTACGACAGACCCAGCACCTTGGCCAGCGCATGAGAAAGCAGCGTTTTACCCATGCCGGGCAAGTCTTCAATGAGCAGATGTCCGCGTGCAAACAAACATGCCAATGCGAGCTTAACCTGCTCTTCTTTACCCAGCAGAACCCCATTTAGAGATCCCATCAGGCGTTGAATGAGTTCTTTCACATTAGGCGTGGTTGTGTAGCTCGATGACCGTTTGATCTGAGTTGAGTTCGGTGTCACGTTCTTGTTTCATTTTGTCGCTACGGTGCAACGATAGACGCTCGAGGTAAACGTCGTCTATGTCGCCCGTCACGTAATTGCCATCAAAAACCGAGCAATCGAAGTTTTTGATGGCCGGATTCCCTTCTTTGGCGCTCTCAATGAGATCCTCGATGCGCTGATAGATCAGAAAATCCGCACCGATGGCCTGACAGATTTGCTCTTCAGTGCGATTGTAAGCGACAAATTCAACTGACGTGGGCATGTCAATTCCGTAGACGTTCGGAAACCTGATTGCCGGTGCGGCTGAGGCGATATAGACCTTCTTCGCGCCGGCCTCGCGGGCCAGCTGAATAATCTGCGTGATGGTCGTGCCCCGCACGATGGAGTCGTCGACAAGCAGCACATTCTTGCCGCGGAACTCGAGATCGATTGCGTTGAGTTTCTGGCGCACGGATTTACGCCGCTGAGACTGACCCGGCATGATGAATGTGCGGCCGATGTAGCGGTTCTTGATTAACCCCTCGCGGTATTTCACGTTCAGCTGATGAGCGAGCGGCAATGCTGCCGTGCGTCCGGTGTCGGGAATCGGCACGATCACGTCGATGTCGTGATCGTTGCCGGGAAAGCGTTCGAGTACCTGCTTTGCAAGATGCTGCCCCATCCGCAGACGGGACTTGTAGACAGATACCCGGTCGATGATGGAATCGGGTCTTGCAAGGTAGACGTATTCGAAAATGCAGGGGGTGAGTTCCGTTTTGCTGGCGCACATGCGCGTATGCAGCTCGCCGTCGTTGCTGATGAACACGGCTTCGCCCGGCGCAACGTCACGAATCAACTCAAAACCCAGTATGTCGAGCGCAACACTCTCGGAGGCAATCATGAATTCATGACCATGCTCGGATTCCCGGCGACCGAATACCAATGGTCGTATTCCATTGACATCACGGAACGCGACAATGCCGCAACCCACGATCATCGCTACCGCCGCATAGGCTCCTTTGCAGCGTCGGTGGACACCCTCCACCGCGGTGAAGATATGATCAGCCTCAGGTGAGTGTGCACGTTGTGACTGCAACTCGTGAGCGAATACATTGAGGAGAACTTCCGTATCACTATCGGTATTGACGTGCCGCAGATCTTCCCGGAAGAGATCGGCCTGCAGCGATTCTGCGTTGGTCAGGTTGCCGTTGTGCGCGAGCATGATGCCGTAAGGTGAATTCACGTACATCGGCTGAGCTTCTGCGGAGCTCGAAGAACCGGCGGTTGGATAGCGAACATGACCGATGCCAAAATTTCCCGCCAACCGCTGCATGTGATGCTGCTGAAACACATCTCGAACCAGACCGTTGCCTTTGCGCAAATGTAATTTCTGGCCGTCGCTGGTGACCATTCCCGCAGCATCCTGACCTCGGTGCTGCAGCACGGTAAGCGCGTCATACATTTGCTGATTGACAGGGCGGTTGCTAACGATGCCGACAATGCCGCACATAATCCGGATTTACCTCACTTCATCTGAAACTTCGACTACCACATCCCTGGCCCTGCCCATCATGTCCAGAACATCCTGTTCAAACGCAAGCATCTCCGGGGTGACTCTCGAGTTCACCCACCATTCACTCTCCTCGGAGAACGGCCGCATCGCGATCAGGGCTATGATGCAAACCAGAACGCCTCGAGCGCTGCCAAAAAGGAATCCGAGAAATCGATCGGTACCCGTGAGGCCCGTGCCCAATACCAGCTTCTTCACCATCCATTGCGCCAGCGTACCGACGATGAGAATGATGAGGAAAACGGTGACAAATCCAACGACCAGGCGTATTGAATGATCCTCGACCTGTCCAACCATCTGATCGGCAAGAACGGGCGCGAAATACAGCGCGAGGATAAACGCTGCGAACCAGGTTGCCAGAGACAGCACCTCTTTGAGGAGCCCACGCAGCAGGCCGATCATCGCGGACAGTAAGATGATTATCACGATCACGATATCGGCAGTCGGCACCTCAGTGATACCTCTTCAGTTGGAGAACGCCATGAGCCTGACCTCAAGCGAGAGCGCCTGTGAAAGTTGTTCCTGTATTCTACGTGCTTCGGCTTGGCTTAACAGCGGTCCCACGGCAACGCGGCTGAGCACCTCATCGTTACTTTTCACCGTGGAGATGAAGGCTTCGTAGCCTCGGTCACGCAGGTCCGAGCGCAGCTTGCGGGCATTGTCGACGTTCTGCAGGCTGGCGACCTGAACGGCCCAGACATCGGTGTCGTCTAATGGAGAACTCAACACCGGCTCGCCAAAGCGGGTGTCGTTAGAGGTTTGAAATCCCGCATCGTCAACCTGCGAGCGCAGCTCGTCCACCCGGGCGATCACATCACTGGCGGGGGCAACTTCTGCGAGATTTTTGACCTCAGGCATGGTCTGGGCAATCGTCAACGGTGCGATGTCAACAGGCGCCAATCCTTCGCCGTCGAAGAGGATGGGAAAGCAGATGACGGCTATCGCCAGAAGAAAAAGGCTGCCAGTCGCCCGGTAGCGGGTCTGTTCGTCCATTGTCTAGTGCTCGCCTACTGCCACTCGCCTACGGCCGCTTGCTTACTGACGAAGTCCGAGTCAATCAAATTTCGAGCCTGTTCAACTGCTGAGAATGAACCAAGCACGAGGATACCATCGTCGTCCAGGGTAAACGACTGTGCATGTGACAGAGCTTCCGCCATCGATTCGCAGGCGATCGCCTCCTCTGCCCCGACACTGGCCGAAACAGCAGCCGCCAGATCACTCGATGACCTGGCTCGATCGCCGAGGCTTGCGATAGTCAACCAGCGTTTTACCGTACCGCGCAACGCTGCCGTCACACCCGCTGCGTCTTTATTGTCGAGCATGCAGAGCACGGCGACAAACTTCCGTCCGGGAAACCGGATTGCCAGCTGCGCACTGAGAAACGCCGCACCCGCCGGATTGTGAGCAACATCCAGATAGACGTCACATTCCGGCGGGTGC
>CBDUDJ010000233.1:0-4837 GCA_965365885.1 uncultured Gammaproteobacteria bacterium | reverse complement strand
GATGGTCCAGTCCGGTTTGAAGTTTTCGAGTTCTTCTTCGGTGGGCTGGATGAAGAATTTCTCGAATTCCTGTTTGATGATCTTGCCCTGCCGAACTTGACCAAGCGCCATCTCAAAGGCAACAGCAGTTTCAAGTATGAGCATGCGGGATTCATCAGCGATGGGGTTCCAGCCAAGCTCTCCGTGCTGCGATCTTTCAAGGCGGCTAAAGCCCGCCGCATTGCCCTGTCAGGTGAATCTCGCAGGCTTCTAGCCGCAGCCGAAGAGGCACTCGCGGAGGCGGAAGCTGCCAAGGACGATATATCGACACGCAAGTTGCGCGAGGAGATCGAATACCTGCGCAAGCGAATCGATCGCGTGCCATTCCTCGACACGAATGATCTGCGCTACAACCTGCATATCAAAAAACCGGTTCCAACTTCCCAGGCCGTGATGTTCTGTCTGATGGACGTGTCCGGCTCGATGGACCAGCAGGTTAAGGACATGGCGAAACGGTTTTATCTGCTGCTCTACATGTTCCTCCAACGCCACTACGAAAAAACGGAAGTTGTGTTCATACGGCACCACACCATCGCGAAGGAAGTCGATGAGCAGGAATTCTTCTACTCTAGAGAGACCGGTGGAACGGTTGTCTCAAGTGCGCTGAAGCTCATGCACGAAGTGGTTGAAGCAAGGTATTCGCCCAACGAGTGGAATATTTATGGGGCCCAGGCTTCAGACGGTGACAACTGGAACAACGATTCACCCACCTGTCGCAAATTGCTCGAAGAGAATCTGCTACCGCTGGTGCAGTACTTTGCATATGTAGAGATCACCAAGCGCAGTCACCAGGCACTGTGGCGTGAGTACGAACTCATCGGCAAGAGGTTTCCTGAGACGTTCGCGCAGCAGCACATCAAGGATGTGGGCGATATCTTTCCAGTCTTCCATGAACTCTTTCACAAGAGGGATGCGGCATGAGTGATCGCGTGGGAAAAGGCAGCGGAACAGGCACTAAGAGCATAGGCGCAAAGAGCGTGGCTGCTAAAAAGGCTGGTGCGAAAAAAGTGCCGGCAAAAGCCGCCACGAAAGCAAAGCGGAAAAGTCCGCAGAAAGCCGCAGCGGAACCTACCCGCGCACGCAAACCCCTATCCGAAGGCAGCGATTGGAATTTCGAACTCATCGAAGACTACGATCGGGAAATAGGCCGGATCGCAGAAGGCTATGGGCTGGACACGTATCCGAACCAGATTGAGGTCATTCGCTCGGATCAGATGATGGATGCCTACTCGTCGATCGGAATGCCGCTGGGCTACAACCATTGGTCGTTCGGCAAACACTTCGTCGACGTCCAGCGCAACTATCAGCGCGGCCGGATGGGCCTTGCCTACGAAATCGTCATCAACTCGGATCCCTGCATCAGTTATCTGATGGAAGAGAACACGATGACTATGCAGGCGCTCGTGATCGCGCATGCCTGCTACGGCCACAACTCCTTTTTCAAAGGCAATTATCTTTTCCGCACCTGGACGGATGCGAGCGCAATCATCGACTATCTGCTGTTCGCCAAAAAGTACATCGCCGAATGTGAAGAACGCCACGGTGTCCGGGAGGTCGAGGAGTTGCTCGATTCCTGCCATGCGTTGATGAACTACGGCGTTGATCGCTACAAGCGGCCGTGCCCGATCTCGCTGGAGGAGGAGAAAAGGCGTCAGATCGAACGTGCAGAGTACATTCAGCGCAATCTCAATGATCTGTGGCGCACGCTGCCCCAGGCAGAACAGGTCGATCGCGCCGAAGTCGACTGCTTCCCCTGCGAACCGCAGGAGAATCTACTTTACTTCATTGAAAAGAACGCGCCTTTGCTCGAACCCTGGCAGCGAGAAATGGTGCGGATCGTTCGCAAAGTTGCCCAGTACTTTTATCCGCAGCGCCAAACTCAGGTTATGAACGAAGGTTGGGCGTCCTTCTGGCACTACACGCTGCTCAACACGCTTTACGACGAAGGTATGGTGACGGACGGTTTCATGATGGAATTCCTGTCGTCACATACGTCGGTACTCTTTCAGCCGACTTTCGATGATCCCGGTTATAGCGGCATGAATCCGTACGCACTGGGTTTTGCAATGTACAGCGACCTGCGAAGAATTTGTGAGAACCCAACCGACGAAGACCGCGAGTGGTTTCCCGATATCGCGGGAGGCAACTGGCTCGAGGTACTGCCGGCGGCCATGCGTGATTTCAAAGACGAGTCTTTCATCCAGCAATTTCTCTCGCCCAAAGTCATGCGCGACTTCCGACTCTTTGGAATTCTTGATGATGATAAAGAAGACGCCATCGAAGTGCGGGCGATACATGACTACGACGGTTACCGGCAGGTCAGGGAACTGCTCGCAAGCCAATATAATCTCGGAGACCGGGAGCCGAACATCCAGGTCGTGCGAGTGGATGTCAAAGGCGATCGTAGCCTGACGTTGCAGCACACACAGCATGCGCGCCAGCCGCTGGGTGAAAGCACGGACAATGTCCTGAAGCACTTTCACCGATTGTGGGGTTTTCCGGTCCATCTGGAATCTTCCTGGCACGACGAAGTGATTCAGACGAAACACTGCCCGGAGGAACCAAAGAGCGCGGCTTGATCCCGTCTTCCTCACGGCTTGATCCGACCTCGCAGTCTGCTTCAGGCCACACCTGATCCCCGCCCGCGCGGGATTATTCTGCTTCTTCCTGCTAACTTCACTTGATGGAAATCTATCTGGTTGGAGGTGCTGTGCGTGATGAGCTTCTGCACCTGCCGGTGCGGGAGCGGGACTGGGTTGTAGTTGGCAGCACACCTGAAGAAATGGTCGCTCAGGGCTACCGTCAGGTTGGGCGGGACTTTCCGGTTTTTCTCCATCCACAAACGAAGGACGAATACGCCCTTGCCCGCACCGAGCGCAAGACCGGACCCGGTCACACCGGATTCGTCGTGCACGCTGGCGCTGAAGTCACGCTGGACGAAGATCTCATACGCCGCGATCTCACGATCAATGCCATGGCACGCGATTCAAACGGTGAGCTCATTGACCTCTTCAACGGCCAGGAGGATCTGACACGCCGCTGCCTGCGCCACGTATCACCGGCGTTTACTGAAGATCCGTTGCGGGTATTCAGGGTCGCACGATTTGCAGCTCAGCTCGAGGGTTTCGTGGTTGCCCCCGAGACCGGCGCCATGATGCGCGAAATGTCCGCCAGTGGCGCGTTGGATGAATTGTCAGCAGAACGAGTCTGGCGCGAGCTGCACAAGGCGCTGTTGAGTGCGGATCCTGATCGATTTCTTGTCACGCTTAGAGATACCCAATCGCTTGCGCCGTGGTTTGTTGAATTTGCTGGACCGTTGCCGATCATCCCCACTGACCTCGAAGAACCGCTGGAGCGCTACGCTGCCACGGCGGGTCTGCTCCCCTCTGCAGACTGCGAGAGGATCAGTGCGCGCCTGAAGGCGCCGGGTGCCTATCGGCGGCTTGCGATTCTATTGGCACGCTGGGGAACGGTATTCGCGAATTGGCGGGTGCGACCGGCGCCCACAGTGCAGGCGGGGCTCAACGCAGCACGAGCGTTCAACCCCGACAGTCTGCTCGACCCGGCGCTGCAGATTGTCGAAGCTCTCGGCCATGTTGACCTGGCAGATCTGCGGCAGCTGGTGCAGTCGGTCTCGCAGTCGGTCCAGCCTTTTGAGCTTCGCAAGCAGGGTCTCGAGGGTGCGGATTTAGGGAAGGCGCTCGAGGCGGCGCGGCTGCAGAAGATAGTCGAATCTCAAGGCTGATGGAGCGTCTACTGCGAATCCGGCGTGTCTGCTTCCAACGAGGAGATGAACTGCGGACTGATCCGGGCATTCGTCGCCTGCTCGAAAACATAAGCCAGTTGAATGATCTCGCGTTCGGCAAACGCGCGGCCAACGAAACCCAGAGCAATGGGCAGGCCGCGAACTGCTCCTGCCGGAACGACGATGCTGGGATAGCCGGTCACTGCCGCCAGATAGGCCGTGCCACCGAAAGTATAGTGGTCGCCGGCCAGCCAGTCGGTTTTCCAGGCGGGGCCGTTGACAGGAATGACCAAGGCATCGAGCTCCTGCTCGGCAAACAGAGCATCGACATCACGGCGCAGGCGCTCAATTGATGCTGTCCGGGCGTCGGTGTAAGCCGCCTCCTGCAGACCGCCTTTGGCCTGCGCGTCGTGAAAAATACTCTGCCCGAAATAGGGCATTACCCGTTCTTCGTAGGCTTCGTTGAAGACGATAAGGTCCGCCAGCGAGTCCACATCATCGCCGACGCTGTGGCTATCAAGGTAGGCATTCAAGCCGGCTTTGAATTCATAGAGCAATACCTGGTAGGCGGCTTTACGCTGCGCTTCGTCGGGCAGATAGTTGATCGGATCGACCAACGTGGCACCCAGTTCCGCGAGTGTCTCTACGCTCGTCTGATAGATGGCCTCGGCCGCCGGATGGCTGCCCTGACCGTAGTAGGTGCGCAGCACGCCGATTCTAATGCCATCCAATCGTTGTGCTGTGACATCTGGCAGGAGCGAGACGGTAGCGTCCGGGAAGGCGACCGCCGCGGCGTCGGCAGGATCGATTCCAATCATCGATTCGAGAAGCAGGGCGGCCCCCATAACGGTCTTTGCCATGGGTCCGGCGGTGTCCTGGCTGTGGGAAATCGGAATGATGCCCTGCCGGCTGACGGTTCCGACGGTAGGTTTGATGCCGACGATACCGTTGTAACCGGCCGGGCACACGATGGAGCCGTTGGTTTCGGTACCAACTGAAAGCGGCGCCAGGGATGCGGCAACCGCGGCTGCGGAGCCACTTGATGAGCCGCAG
>CBDUDJ010000232.1:0-4843 GCA_965365885.1 uncultured Gammaproteobacteria bacterium | reverse complement strand
ATTCTGCAGATCTGCGCTGGTATGGGTTTCGGGCATGTGTTCCAGCCAGCGGTGCTTGCCGTGCAGATACATCAAAGCATCCACTGTTGTAACAAAGCGACTCTGCTCGAGCTGACGTAACAATTGCATCCTGTCGAAAAACGTTACTGCGCGGCCGAATCCCAGGAGCCAGATGAGATCACAGTGATCCGGTTTGATGCCTGACAGGTCGATCGAGTTGGCGACAATCCGAACTGACTCGTGGCTGGCAACGCTCACCCGCCAGCCGAGGCTGCGGAATGCATCGGGCAGGCGGACGTGGTTGTCGTTGCGGGCTTTATCGATATCGCCGATCAGGAAGAGAATTTCACGTTGCCGAGGCACTGAATATCATCCGTTGTGAACAGGTTGCTCATTCGCGCCGGCACAGTTTTCGCTTTTATCGGTGGTGGTGGCGCCTGTTGTGTCCCGAAATGCCTCTGGCCAAAGCATGCTAAACTTGCCGGTCCCATGAGCGCACAAGCAAACCTACCAGATTTCACCCTCTCGCCGGAGGAAGTTCCGATTGTCGTTACGGAGGTGTTGTCGAACGAACGCATCTCGGCCTTGAAAAACGAGATCGCAACGGCGTTGCGAGAGCGCGGCGCAACTTTGATCGCCCACTACTATGTCGATGGCGATGTGCAGGACCTCGCCGAGGAAACCGGCGGCTGTGTGGCGGACTCTCTCGAAATGGCGCGCTTTGGCAGGGATCATGCAGCCGGTACTCTGGTTGTGGCCGGTGTTCGTTTCATGGGTGAAACCGCGAAGATCCTCTCGCCGGACAAGCGTGTCGTCATGCCGACGCTCGAGGCCGAATGTTCGCTGGATCTCGGCTGCCCACCAGATGCCTTTGAAGAGTTCTGTAAGGCCAACCCGGATCGTACAGTGGTTGTCTATGCAAATACGTCGGCGCGAGTGAAAGCGCTCTCGGACTGGGTGGTCACCAGTAGCGTGGCGCTGCCTATCGTCGAATCTCTCGCGGCACGCGATGAGAAAATCCTCTGGGCGCCGGACAAACATCTCGGCCACTACATTCAAACCTGCACCGGTGCGGACATGCTGCTGTGGAGCGGCGCCTGTGTGGTTCATGAAGAGTTCAAGTCGAAGGCGCTGTTTGATATGAAGGCGCTTTATCCCGATGCCGGCGTGCTCGTGCATCCGGAATCCCCCGCGGCAGTCATTGATATCGCGGATACAGTCGGCTCTACAAGCCAGATATTGCAGGCGGCTGCGCAGCTGCCGCATGAGACCTTCATCGTTGCAACCGATCGCGGTCTGTTTCACAAATTGCGCCAGCGCAATCCAGGCAAACGTTTCATTGAAGCACCGACTGCTGGTGATGGAGCAACCTGTCGCAGTTGCGCCCATTGCCCCTGGATGGCGATGAACGAGCTCAGCCGGCTGGCTGCCTGTCTGCGCGATGACTCTGTCATGACAGCCAATGAAATCCATGTCGATCCCGCGATCGGCGAGCGGGCCATGGCGCCTCTGACGCGGATGCTGGACTTTCAAAGCGCCTGCGGCTGATAGCGCCTGCGGCTGGTAGAAAGCCCGGAAAACAACCTGCCTCAGGACTGAGCGATCCTCAGCTTGGTGCGCAAATCGTTGATTCGCTGATCGAGCCTGGCATGGAGTTGCGAATCTGTTTGGCTGACGAGGCGCCGCGCATACTCCAGATGTTGTATCGCCTTGGTATAAGCACCATGCAGGGCAAAGTATTCGGCGCGTGCCCGGTGTACCCCGATGATATTGCCGGCCTTGCCCGCGGTTTCTGCGAGTTGGTACCAGACATTCTCATCATCAGGGCGGATCCGGCTCTGCCGCTGTAACACCACCTCGGCAACTTCATGCTCGCCATTTTTGCTGAGCGCGCTGGCGTAGAGCATTGACAGTGGTGGGTTGTTCGGATTGAGCACGAGCTGGCGTTCCAACAGAGTCAATGCCTGGCCGTATTTCCCAGCTTCTGTCAACAGTTCGGCATACGCAGCCACGTAGAGCAGCTTGTTCGGATTGGCCGTGAACAGGGCGTCTGCCAGCGGTAGAGCTTCACGGTGGTTGTCGGCTCTGCTGAACGCCAGTGCCAAACCGTATCGCGCGGCGTCTGAATCGGGATTGTCCCTGACCTCTTTACTGAATTGCTTCACGGCCGCGGTAGCACTGTCGGTATAGTGGATCTGTGCCCGAATGCGCATCAACGCGAAGTCTGGCGAATCAGAGTACTCCCGACGGGGAAACTTGCGGGCCTGAGTCTTCGCGTCTGCGATTCGAGTTTCACTGAGAGGGTGAGTCAGCAGAAACTCCGGTGGCTTGCGGGTGTAGCGATAAGCCCGATTCATGCGGTCAAACATTCGTGCCATACCGTCAGGGTCGAGACCGGCATCGGCCAGAGTGTTCAAACCGATCCGATCAGCCTCGGTTTCTCTGCTGCGGCTGTAGCTCAGTTGGTTTTGTTGGGCGAGGGCCTGCGAAGCGGAGATTGCTGCAAGTCCTGCATCACCGCCACCGACAACGCCGACCATGATCGCCGCAATCAACGAGGCGAGTGTGGGCAGTGCATTGGAACGCCGCTCCTCGATTCCGCGGGCGAAATGACGCTGGCTGAGGTGGGCGAGCTCGTGCGCAATCACGGAGGCATATTCGTGCTCGTCCTGGGCGTAGAGCATAAGCCCCAGATTGATGCCGACCACGCCACCTGGAGCTGCGAAGGCGTTCATCTGCGGCGAGTCGATCAGCACGACCTGCAGTACCTTCTCACGCAGTTCCGAGTACTGGGCAAGGTCCGCCAGTTGCAGCTCGACGTAGTATTTCAAGATCGGATCGCTGACGGTGGGCAGGGAAGCGTGGATCTGTTTTAAGAAGTCGCGGCCGATCTGCTTTTCCAGCGCTGGGGAAATCAGGCTGGACGAAGCATCTCCCAGGACGGGTAGATCGTTGTTTGCGGCGCGGACCGGCGCGGCCAAGCCGGCTACAACCACAATTGCGGTCAGAGCCAGCAGCCGGGTAAGCGCCTGCGGCGTCCGGTAAAGCGCCTGCGGCTTCCGGTAAAGCGCCTGCGGCTTCCGGTAAAGAGCCTGCGGCTTCCCTGCTGGAATGAAGCTGTTCCCTGCGACACGCGGTATCATGAAAATCATCATACTGGATGGACGTATGCAGGCCAGTAAAAGTTCAAAACCAGTTATCATACGGTTTTCCTCGCAACTACAGTGGCCGTAAGTGACACATGAGACACATGAACAACTGTTGGACGCGAAAGGGCTGAATTGTCCAATGCCGTTGCTGAAAGCGAAAAAAGCGCTCAACGAGCTCGCACCGGCGGCGCTGTTGCGGGTTCTGGCTACGGATCCCGGGTCTGTGCGGGACTTTGAAGTTTTTTCACAACAAAGTGGCAACGAGTTGCTGGAGTCGCGCCAGGATGGCGACACTTACACCTATCTGCTGCGCAAGAAGTCAGTCTGATGCGGTTTCTCGAGGTTATCAGCGGCTGGGTTAACGAGCATTTTTCCAACGAAGAAGCCATCTATCTGATCGTGTTGCTCGCTGTTGGCTTCGGCGTTCTGCTTACTTTTGGCTCGATGCTTGCGCCGGTGTTGACCGGTCTCGTGCTTGCGTTCCTGTTGCAGGGCCTTGTTAAGAAACTCGTCAATCTGAATATGTCGCACAACAGCGCCGTCTATCTGACGTTCGTACTTTTTCTCGGTGCCTTGATTGCCGTGCTGCTGTTTGTCGTGCCTCTTGTCTGGCAGCAGTTGGGTGCATTGCGGGCAGCACTGCCGAATATATTCAGCCGGTTCCAGGATATGCTGCGCGAGTTGCCGGAGATTGCGCCCGGTTACATTACAGCGGAGCAGGTCAATCAATGGCTGAGCATGGTGGCCGGCGAGGTCGGCAGTGTCAGCGGCTCACTGCTGAACACCATGCTGACGCAAGTACCCTCGGTGGTTGCGTTGCTGATCTACCTCGTGCTCGTGCCTATTTCGGTTTTCTTTTTCCTCAAGGATCGCGTTGAGCTCATGCAGTGGTTCCATTCACTGCTGCCGCGAGAACGGCCGCTGCTCGATCGCGTGGGCGCAGAGATGACCGTGCAGCTGGCAAACTACGTGCGGGGCAAGTTCATCGAAATTCTGATCGTCGGATCTGCAACCTTCGTAACTTTCCAGATTCTCGGCCTCAACTATGCAGCCCTGCTCGGGGTTATTGTCGGATTGTCGGTGCTGATTCCGTTCGTGGGCGCAGCCGTCGTGACAATTCCCGTAGCGTTCGTGGCGATCTTTCAGTTTGGCTGGACCCTGGATCTTGCCTGGGTGCTTGTCGCCTATGCGATCATTCAGGCGCTGGATGGGAATATTATCGTGCCACTACTCTTCTCTGAAGCCGTTGATCTGCATCCGATCACCATCATCGTATCGGTGCTTGCCTTCGGCGGGTTGTGGGGTGTGTGGGGTGTCTTCTTCGCGATACCACTGGCAACGCTGGTGAAAGCGGTGTACAAGGCGTGGCCTCATCAGGAATCGGTGGCCGATGCCCCGGGGGCTGCGAAGATTCCCGCAGCTCTGCCTTGAGATCTCGGTGCCTGACCAAGTAACATTGCGCCGTTTTTTTCACTAGCGCGGAATTTGCATGCTCAACGGAAGCCTCGTCGCTCTGATAACGCCTATGACGGACGCAGGTGCCGTTGACTGGGAGGCATTCGAGCAATTGGTCCACTGGCATCTCGAAGCGGGCACTCACGGCATTGTTCCCGTGGGTACTACGGGCGAATCTTCCACGCTGTCGGTTGCCGAACATCTCGAGACGCACTCGGCGGTTCGTTGGGTGCGGCACC
>CBDUDJ010000231.1:0-4860 GCA_965365885.1 uncultured Gammaproteobacteria bacterium | reverse complement strand
GCCGATATTGCCGTCGATGTCGGCATAAACCTGATTCTCGGCCGGTGCCCCCCAGCGATTGAGCGCAGCAACGAATTCCCGCCAGTTGTGCGCACGCATGTACCCGACGCTGCCGAAGTAGGGTGCCATGCCTGGCTCGAGCCAGGCAGCCCGGATTGCGAAGATCTGCTGGTTGGTCTCGAAGACCACGGGTCCGTGGCGGCTGAAACGCAGCTCGACCTTCTCGGCCGGGGCATCTCGGACGTTGATCATCTCAGAAACCACCTGCACTGGCTCGATCCGGTCAGCATATGCATAACCATCGCGGCGTTTTTCGTAGACGTAGAGATCTTCCTGATCAATCGGAAAAATTGTGAGGCCAAACGCTATGCGTTCGTTGTGTCCTATCGAGATTCCCGGCAGTGCGGGCTCGCCCGCACCGATGACATCGAGACCAGGTGCGTTGAGATGTGCGATATAGCGTAGCGATGGTACGGCATGTCCGCGGTGTGGATCATCGGCAAGAATTGGCCGGCCTGTGGTAGTTCGTTCGGCGGCGACTGCCCAGTTGTTGCTGCCGAGGTCGCGACGCATGGCAGTCGTGTGGCCGGCTGCGATCAGCGCTTTATTGCGGGTGGCCGCCGCAGTCGTCTGAGTATCGAAGACCACTGGCGCTTTTGCCAGCAGATACACATCCAGCACGTTATCGGGAATGTCGCAGGGATTGAACCCGGCGGGGATTGTGGTTGACCACTTCGGTTCCAGGACTTTCCAGACAGCTGCAGCCGCTAAACCATCCTGGCATGCAATGCGCGCGCGCCGAACTTCAGCGGTGACATTGCGCCACAATCCGTTGCTGCGAATCCGTACCACGTCCGCTGGATCCCACAGCGCGGGTTCGTAGTCCAGAAGTTCGAATTCCACCGGGAGCAGTTCCGGCTTTCGCCCGATGAGGCGAACGAAGGCGTTGATGCCGGCGGTAAATGCCTCAGCGATACGTTTGGCGTCGGAACCGTATGCCAACCACTCGCGGTACATATCGCCGCGGTAGAGAAACAGGCGCGCCGCTTTGTCCTGCTCCAGGTAACTTGCGCCGAGCACTTCGGAGAGCTGGCCAAGTCCGCGCCGCCGCCACAGATCAATTTGCCATAACCGATCTCGCGCAGCGTTGAACCCCTGCACGAAGAAGGCATCATAGTGCGTGCCCGCGTAGATGTGTGGCACGCCCCAATGGTCCACGATGATCTCCGCGGGCGCGTTGAGTCCCTGGAGATAGTAGGTCGGCTCGAGGGTTTCGGCTGCATGCAGATGGCCATACGCAATGAACGAGCCGGCCACCAGCGCTGATAAGATCGCCGTAAGAACGGCAGAGCGAAACTCTACGGAACAACGTAGTTGGTGACGCCTGAATAACGGCATAAAAAAAGCCCTTCCACCTGGAAGGGCTAAAACTAACGGTAAGTGCGAAGAGAGGAAAGCCCCGACATCAGTCCCAGCTCAATGCACCACCTGTCTGGTACTCGGTTACCCGTGTCTCAAAAAAGTTTTTCTCTTTCTTCAAATCCATGATCTCTGACATCCAGGGAAAAGGATTTTTGACGCCGGAATACTCTTCGGCCAGGCCGATCTGCGCAAGGCGCCTGTTTGCGATGAACTGTAAGTATTCGGCCATCATGTTGGCATTCATGCCAAGGATGCCTCTGGGCATGGTGTCCTTTGCATATTCGATTTCCAGCACAGTTCCTTCCAGAATCATCTGCCGGGCGAGCGACTGCATCTGTTCGTCCCACAAACTCGGATTTTCCAGCTTGATCTGATTGATCACATCGATGCCGAAATTCACATGCATGGACTCGTCACGCAGGATGTACTGGAACTGTTCAGAAGTACCCGTCATTTTATTGCGGCGACCCATGGAGAGAATCTGGGTAAAACCGCAATAGAAGAAAATTCCTTCGAGCACACAGTAATAGGCGATGAGATTTTTCAATAACGCCTTATCTGATTCCGGATTGCCGGTGGTAAAGCCCGGTTCAGAAAGTTCCCGTGTGTAGTCCAGTGCCCAGGAAGCCTTGCGTGCGACCACGGGCACTTCGTGATACATGTTGAAAATTTCGCCCTCATCCATGCCGAGCGATTCGATGCAGTACTGGTAGGCATGAGTGTGGATGGCCTCTTCGAATGCCTGTCGCAACAGGTACTGGCGACATTCCGGATTTGTGATGAGCCGATAGATGGCGAGCACCAGATTGTTTGCAACGAGAGAGTCGGCCGTTGAAAAGAACCCCAGACTGCGCTTTACGACCAGACGCTCGTCCTCGGACAGTCCATCTTGTGATTTCCAGATGGCGATGTCAGCGGTCATGTTGACTTCCTGGGGCATCCAGTGATTGGCACAGCCATCTAAATACTTCTGCCAGGCCCAGTCATACTTGAACGGCACAAGCTGATTGAGATCAGCGCGACAGTTGATCATCCTTTTCTGATCGACCGTCACCCTGCTGTACTCGGTATCGTCTGTTACCAGGGGCGCATCGAGTGCAGCAATTGCCGTTTCTGCCTGTGCCCGTGCATCGGTGTTCGTGGCAATTGCGGCGGGTTCTTCGAGTAAAATCGGCGAATCGAGATTGGCTTTAATCTCGTCACTCGAACGGCTGCGCGTTGCTTCGAGTGCGGCGAGCCTGGCGGGCGCCGGCTCACTGAGGAGAACGTCGGCCGACTCGGATTCGTCTACGAGGAATCTGGCTGCTGCCGATTCGCTCTCCAGCGGGTCGGCAAGTCCCTGCTGCAGAATTGAAGATCGCAGGCCGGCAGACGCCTCGTCCGCCTGATCGTTGTAGTCGTCCCAACTCAACATACTGTTACGCTCCTTATCCTTTGCTACTGGCAGGCTTCACAATCGGGGTCGTCAATGGAACACGCCAGCGGTACATCCGCCGCGACTGACGAAATGGCAGTGCCTTCGCTGCGTTCGTCGGCAAATGCAACGGCTGCAGGATTGCCTGCCGCCTCTTCGAGGTGACCGGCAGGCTCTGGGGCGCCACCGCCTGCCGATACCGCATTCAGAGTGCCGCGATCGAGTGTGGACTTCTCTGTGCTTGTCGCACTCAGAGCCCTTAAGTAGTAAGTGGTCTTCAAACCGCGCAGCCAGGCCATCCGATAGGTGATATCGAGCTTGCGGCCTGAGGCATCGGCCATGTACAGGTTGAGCGACTGTGCCTGATCGAGCCATTTCTGACGGCGGCTGGCCGCGTCTACGAGCCACCGAGGCTCCACTTCAAAGGCTGTGGCGTAGAGCTGCCGGAGCTCATTCGGCACGCGCTCGATCTGACTCAGACTGCCGTCGTAGTATTTGAGGTCATTGACCATGACCTTGTCCCACAATCCGATCCGCTTGAGGTCATGAACCATACTGGGATTAACGACGGTGAATTCGCCCGAAAGGTTCGATTTCACGTAGAGGTTCTGATACGTAGGCTCTATGGATTGAGTGACTCCGGTGATGTTGGCGATGGTCGCTGTCGGCGCGATCGCCATAACATTGGAGTTACGCATGCCGTGGATCTGTACTTTGCTGCGCAACTTGTCCCAGTTCATCGTTGCTGAGAAATCAACATCGAGATAGGCATCGCCGCGTTCTGTCTGCAGCATCTTCAATGAATCGATAGGCAGAATTCCGCGGCTCCACAACGAGCCGGAAAAACTGGCATAAGGTCCGCGTTCTTTGGCCAGTTTCGTCGAAGCCTCTATCGCGTAGTAACTGATCGCTTCCATCGACGCATCGGCAAACGCCACGGCTTCGTTGCTGCCATAGGCGAGGCGTTGTTCATAGAGCGCATCCTGAAAACCCATGATACCGAGCCCAATCGGCCGGTGGCGCATGTTGGATGTTCGGGCTTGTGGTACCGAGTAATAGTTGATGTCGATGACGTTATCGAGCATGCGCACGGCTGTGCGTACCGTCTTTTTCAACTTTTTCAGGTTCAACTCACCGTCTTCGATGTGTTTCAGGAGGTTGATGGAGCCGAGGTTGCACACGGCAATCTCATCAGCAGACGTATTCAACGTGATTTCGGTACACAGGTTCGACGAGTGCACGACACCAACGTGCTGTTGTGGCGATCGGATATTGCAGACGTCCTTGAAAGTAATCCACGGGTGGCCTGTTTCGAACAGCATCGACAACATCTTGCGCCACAGATCCTGAGCCTTTATGCGCTTGAACAACGCAATCTCTCCTGTGCGGGTCTGCTCCTCGTATGCGTTGTAACGTTCTTCGAACGCTCGACCATAGAGGTCGTGCAGATCCGGGGCATCGCTTGGCGAGAACAAGGTCCACTCACCATCCTGGCTGACACGCTTCATGAACAGATCCGGTACCCAGTTGGCAGTGTTCATGTCGTGTGTGCGACGACGGTCGTCTCCTGTGTTCTTGCGCAACTCGAGAAATTCTTCGATGTCGAGATGCCAGGATTCCAGATACGAACAGACTGCCCCTTTGCGCTTGCCGCCCTGGTTGACTGCAACGGCTGTGTCGTTGACGACTTTCAGGAAAGGTACGACGCCCTGCGATTTGCCGTTGGTGCCTTTAATATAGGAACCCAGCGCCCTTACAGGGGTCCAGTCGTTGCCCAGGCCGCCAGCCCATTTCGACAGCATCGCATTATCGCGAATTGCCCCGTAGATGCCTTCCAGATGATCCGGCACGCTCGTCAGGAAGCACGAAGACAGCTGCGGGCGCAGCGTTCCAGCGTTGAAGAGGGTCGGCGTCGAACTCATGTAGTCAAAAGAAGACAACAGGTTGTAGAACTCGATCGCCCGTGCGTTCGGCTCATCTTCTTCCATGGCCAAGCCCATGGCGACGCGCATGAAGAATACCTG
>CBDUDJ010000230.1:0-4895 GCA_965365885.1 uncultured Gammaproteobacteria bacterium | reverse complement strand
TGAAAACGCATCTACTGCCAGGCTGTATCCCGTGTTCGTGAACTTTGGGCTGCTCACCTACTTCACCTGGTCACTGATCCACCCGCCGAGTGCTGTGGGTCGTATTGCTCGCATTTCAGAGCCGAATCTGCCACCTCATGCGGTCGTCTATACGGCACGAGTCACACTGGCCTGGTGCTTTTTTTTCCTGATCAACGGGTCGATCGCGCTCTATACGGCAATCTGGAGCAGCCTCGAGATTTGGACTGTATACAACGGGTTGATCGCCTACGTTGCAATGGGGCTGTTATTTTCGGTGGAATACATAATCCGACACAGGGTGAGGAACACCTACGAGACAACCGATGACTGAAGATCCGGCGCCCGCAGTCGCACCTATTGAGTCAAGGTTCTCACCTTTGGTGATTTCTTTTCGAGGTGATGAGCCGTTGAACGTCGATCAACTCCACAGAACGGCAGCATCGATCAGGCAGTATCTCGAAAGCTATCGTGGTCAAAACTGGGGTGTACATGTCGAATCACCTTTCCTGCAGGTAGCCACGATTATCGCGCTGCAGTCCATGAATCGCAGTGCAGTCCTTCTGCCACACGCGCAACCAGACTTCATCGCCAGGGTTGCCAGTGAGTTCGATGGGCTAATCCTGAACAGCTTGGTCGATGAGAACAACGCAATTGGACTACCCGATCTGGAGACATTGCTTGTGGAAGGGCGGTCGTTTGAACCTTTGAAAAGCGAATGGCGGCAACCTATAGGTTTCTTGACGTCGGGCTCCTCGGGTAAGCCCACTCAGGTTATGAAAACACCCGCGCAGATACTTTTGGAAGTCGACATGCTAGAACAGGCGTTCGGCCAGCTTTTCTGCGGTGAACAAGTATTCTATGGTACCACCAGCCACCAGCATCTTTACGGATTCACGTTCCGTGTCATGTGGCCATTGCTAACCGGCAGGCCATTTTCCGACACGCAGATCAGATTTCCTGGTGAAGTGTCGAGATCGAAGAGGCTGCGCAGACAAATCGTGTTGATATCGAGTCCCGCTTTCTTATCCCGGACGCGTCAGCTGATCGATTTGCCACAGCTGGCTACCAGCAATCTGTTGGCCTTCTCCTCTGGTGGTCCACTCGACAATGCTACTGCCGTCTACTTCAATCAACATTCAGTGATCTCCCTGGTGGAAATCTACGGTAGTACCGAAACAGGTGCCCTCGCATCGCGCGTCACAACCGATCAAGCTGATACCCCTTGGCTCCCTTTACCCGGCGTCGACGTTGACATCGCTGACGGTGTCCTATCAGCGCGAGCACCTCACCTCCCAAACAGCAATTGGTTCAAGACTGAAGACAACGCGAAGTTTTCCACCGGCATCGGGTTTACCCTCTTGGGTCGAAAAGATCGCATTGTTAAAATCGCTGACAAGCGCGTCAGTCTTACAGAGTTGGAACGCTTGCTGGTGGAGCGCCTCGAGATCGATGCGGCAAGAGTCTTCGAACTCGATACCGGCACGCTGGGCGCAGCTCTGGTACCCGCCGAATCAGGGTGGGTTCGTGTTCTTGAGATGGGAAAAGGCCGCTTCATAAGGGATATCAGAGATCACCTCTCTCGTACGGTCGACCGAGTCACCGTGCCGAAACGTTGGCGCCTTCTTAAGAGGTTGCCCCTCAACGCTCAGGAAAAAATCGAGCTGGAAACCCTGCATGCTGCCTTCTCTGATACCCGGTCAGATCTCGACTGGCATGTTATCAGTTCGGATTCAGATTGCTGGGTAGGGGAAACTGAAATTACGGCGAACCTGTCAGTGCTGGACGGACATTTCCCGAACTATCCCATCGTTCCGGGCGTAGCACAGATTACCTGGGCGGCCACCGCTGCAAAGAGCGCTTTCAGCCTTGCGAATATTTCCGGAAGTTTGGAAGCCGTCGAATTTCGCAGCCCCATAATACCGGGCAACGTCATCAGGTTGACGTTGCGGGTTGACAGGAATGCTAACAAGGTACACTTTGAGATTGCCCACGGCGATCGTTCCTGCTGCCTGGGTCGCCTACTGTTCAATTCAGATGGATAGCTTCAAACCTGTGATAGTCGTACCGGTGTATATGCACGGGGCCGCTTTCTCACGCATGTTACCTCGACTACACCGGTTCGGACTGCCCATCATAGTGGTCGATGACGGCAGCGATCCGGACAGTGCGAGTATGCTCCAAGCTCTCGACGCCGAGCACGACCACCTCTACCTGAAGAGACATCCACTCAATCGGGGAAAGGGTGCGGCGATGGCTACGGGATTTAAGAAAGCACAAACAATGGGCTTTACTCACGCGCTTCAGATAGATGGTGATGGTCAACATGATGCTGAGGACATTCCGGTGTTTCTCTCAGCCGCCCGAGACGATCCGAGTGCTGTCATCCTGGGCGTGCCCAAGTTCGATGCCAGTATGCCTCCTTATCGCAGAATTGGGAGGTATCTGACCCACGTCTGGATCTGGATAGAGACCCTCTCGCTGGACATAAGCGATTCAATGTGTGGATTTCGCATCTATCCGATTGGTGCTGTCGTTCCGCTCCTCGACATTCGCTGGCTTGGTAGACGCATGGATTTCGATCCAGAGATCCTGGTCCGTCTGCATTGGAAAAAAACTCCACTAGTACGAATTCCCACCAGGGTTATCTACCCTGAATCAGGTCATTCCAACTTCAAGTTGTTTTCTGACAACCTGTTGATCACCACCATGCACGTGCGGCTAGTGGTAGGCATGCTGATAAGATCACCGATATTGATATTCAATCGATTGGCGAATATTCATGCTGTCCGCATCAACTGAATCCAGGAAGTCCAGCCACTGGGCAGATCTGGCCGAGCGTGGCACGATGCAGGGACTGCGTTTCATGCTGGCTGTCTATGAAATCAGCGGCCGGTGGCTGTTTCGTCCGTTTGCCGGTCTCGTGGCAATCTACTTCTTCCTGTCTTCTTACCAGGCTCGTAGTGCGTCAATAGAGTACTTGAATCGCGTCTGGTCGCATGCGCAAGGTAGCTCTTCTCTGAGGCAGCAGCCAACAATCTGGACATCGGTCAGACACTTTTTCTGCTTCTCAGATGCGATTCTCGATAAAATTGCCGCGTGGAAAGGGGACATTCGTGAAGAGGAAATAGATTACCTGAACAAGGAGTTGTTCGAACAGCGATACCGGGATGGTAAAGGTGGGATCTGGATCACTTCGCATATCGGTAACATGGAAGTCTGCCGAGCGATTAGCCAGAAGCAGCGCGGGTTCAAGATGACAGTTCTAGTACACACCAGACACGCAAAGAACATTAATCGGCTGTTTCAGGAGATCGACCCGGAGAACAACGTAGAGCTGTTGGAAGTTTCGGAATTTAACGTCGCATCTGCAATGCTACTACAGACGCGCATTTCCAACGGGCAATTCATTGTCATCGTCGCTGACCGGGTATCGGTTAACAATCGCGAGCGGGTTACTCAATGTGAGTTCCTCGGCAGAGAAGCCGACTTCCCGCTGGGACCATTCTTTCTGGCAACAATGCTCGGCTGTCCAGTGGGTACTATTTTCTGCGTGAGGGACGGTAAGCGATTTCGAATGATTATTGATGATCTTCCGGGATTGCAGGGCAGCAAACGTGTGAATAGGGACCAAGTGATCAGGCATGCGGCTGAAACATACGCAACTCGTCTTGAAGATCTCTGCCTTCGATACCCGTTCCAGTGGTTCAATTTTTTTTCATTCTGGGGTCAGCCAGACTGAAATGGGAGTTATCGTTTTCGAGGTGAATAGATTTGTCTAGCACAGGCCCCAGTGTAGAGGTACTTATTGACGTGCCGTTTCACGATCTGGATCCAATGAAGATTGTCTGGCACGGACGCTACGCGCAGTACTTTGAGGTTGCGCGTTGCAAGTTGTTCGAACAGATCGACTATACCTACCAGGATATGGAGGAATCCGGATATGCATGGCCTATCATAGACATGCGAATTCAATACGTCCGGCCGGCACGCTTTAACCAGCGACTCCGCGTTCGCGCTACTCTAAAAGAATATGAAAACAGGTTGAAAATAGGTTACGAGATCCGCGACGCTGATACGGGAGACCGTGTAACAAAAGGGTATACATGCCAGGTAGCCGTTCGCATCTCCGATGGTGCAATGCAAATGTCCAGCCCAGCTGTTTTACTGAAAAAACTCGGTGTCTAGTTGCGAATTCAACGTCCGACGGTATTCACGGCTTCTGATTTCAGCGCTGTTGGCTTTTGGCACAAGCATCAAAGCTTCTGAAATCAGCAGCCAGTTCGACGCGCTCACCCCATTTGCTTCGGCGCAATTCAGACAGGAACGACACGTGGAAGCTCTCTTGCGCCCTCTGGTCTCCGCAGGTTCGATAGAGCTTTCGGACTCAGGCTTTATCTGGAAGCAGTCGGATCCGTTCCACGTCTGGTTAATATACGACGGTGTCTCGATTGTCGAGAAAACCGTGGTTAATCAGCGGGAAACTCTGCGACCCATTCTTGATCCAGTAACCAGAAATTTTACTCGTACGATGTTCCAGGTAATGACAGGCTCACTGGCCGATCTGCGGTTCGCATTCCTGATAAAACCCGCAATTCAGGAGTCACAGTCGGGGTGGAGTTACGAACTCGAACCACGAGATGCCAGCATCAGGAGGGTGATCAACCGAATTGTTCTCCATGGCGACGAGTATTTGAATCGGATTCGGATTGAGGAGTCACCTGGTAACTACACTCAGATCGAGTTGACTAACCAGCGTCCTTTCACATGATCGATCCACCACCTCGCTGGTGGCACAGGCTGATCGATGTCGCCGATCACCACGGGCTGGCATCGGTTGTTCTATTTTTATTCGCGCTGCTGCTGCTTGGGATTGC
>CBDUDJ010000229.1:0-4918 GCA_965365885.1 uncultured Gammaproteobacteria bacterium | reverse complement strand
CCTTCACGATATTGTGGTAGCCCGTGCAGCGACAGATGTTTCCTTCAAGACCTTCACGTACCGATTTGTTGTCGAGATCCGGGTTGTGCTCTACCAGATCGATGGCGCTCATGATCATGCCCGGAGTGCAAAAGCCACACTGCAGGGCGTGGCAGTCACGAAACGCGGACTGCATGGGATGTAGATTCTCCACGCTACCGATGCCTTCGATCGTCGTGATGGCTGTGCCATCTGCCTGTCCGGCAAGGACAGAACACGACTTCACCGCGCGCCCATCCAGATGGACTGTGCAAGCACCACACTGACTCGTGTCACAGCCAACGTGGGTACCGGTCAATCCCAACTGTTCCCGCAGGATATCAACGAGCAACGTGTTCTCCGGAACATCCAGCTCGTGCTGGGTGCCATTCACACAGAGAGAAACTTTCATAATTTAATTTACCCCTAGATCGCCAGCACCATGGCCAGGATGAGCGCGGCAAACACCACTGCCCATATCTTCCACTGACTGCTGGATTCCTGCTTTTGATCGGTTGCGTCATCCCTCTTCGCAACCGGAGTCGCAACCGGAGTCGCAACCGGTGTTTCACCGCTGATTTTTTCGCCAAACGAGGAAAAAAAATCATCCGCCATCTTCCGCGCTGCCGCATCGATAAGCCGCGAGCCAACCTGCGCGAGCTTGCCTCCTACATTGGCTTTCACCACGTATTTGAGCAACGTGGCGGCGTCGACCTCACTGAGGCTGACCTGAGCTGTGCCCTTGGCAAAGCCAGCCGGACCACCTTTGACATTGCCCTGGATGGTGTAGCTGACAGGTGCAACCACATCTTTGAGTTCGAATTCTACCTGGAAGGTTGCGCTGACAGGTCCCACTTTGGCCTTAACCGAAGCTGCGAACGTGTTTTCTGAAATTCTTTCCATCGACTGACAACCGTCGATGCAGCGAGCCAACACTTCCGGATCGTTGAGGCCTTGCCAGACGTCCGCGACGTCAGCGGCAATTCGATACTCACCGGATTGCTCCACCTGTTCTTCCTCCCCCTTAGCGTCTTAGGGTCGCACGATTGCCAGAGCGCAGCAACGATTCACAACGGTCAGTCGCGCAGAGATTCGCCATCCCATTTTTCACGCATCGCAATCTCATCCACCGGCTTGCGCTTCAGACGAGTCAACTGGCGAACAGGTTTGCCAATCGGTACAAGTGCAGCTAACGCAAACTGCGCAGGAATCCCGAGCAGTGTTTTCAACTCGTCTTCCCGCGCGCTGATGAACGTCGTGAGCGTGCCACCATAACCCTCATTGCGCGCCGCAAGCAGAATGTTCCACACGAAGGGGTAAACAGACGCGCCCGAGACGACGCCGACCCGGTCGAGGTGCCTGTCGAACGACGCAACGACCGCGAGATCCACCAGCACGACCAGTAAGACCGGCGCGCTGAGCACCTGCCGGATAAATCCGTCCGGCGCAGGGCTGGCGGCTATCTCTGCATCGCTCAATTTCGTTTCGACAATCGTATTCCAGGGGTCCTCGCCGGCCTGCACCTGCGCCGAATAGCGCTGGAAGGTCGGCATGATCATCGGCAGCATCGCCTTGCGGGTATCTGGCTCGCGCACGGCTATGACCCGCCAACCCTGCCGATTGCCCCCACTGGGGGCGAATCGCGCGTTATCGAGTATTTTGCGCAACGTTGCATCCGCGACGGGTTCATCCAGAAATTCGCGCGCGGCGAACGTCGTACGCATGACTTCATACAGCTCCATCGAGTACCTCCCTCCTGCGATTTGCACGAGAATCGCTCTTTTGGTTGCCTGACAAGCTCCTTTGCGAAACAATAGCGGATGATGGAATTAGGCAACAGGTGTGATTATCTCGTCGGTTGCCTGATTTTCCCGCACCATTACCACGAAACAGGGGTTTGATATGGAAGATCAACCACCGGAATTGCTGATGCGCGGCTTGTTGCGCGCCTACTACTGGATGGATGAAAGCCTGCAAAACGGCCTGCAGCAAGCCGGTTATCCACCCCGCACCCGTACTCAGACCATGATCCTTATCAATATCGCAGACGGTATCACCCGTGCAGCGGAACTCGCCAGAGTACTTGGCGTGAGTCGACAGGCGATTCAGCAGCAGATCAATGAGCTCGAACGCGATGAACTGGTCACGCAGATCCCGGATCCGAGCGATCGCAGAGCCAATCGGATTGTGTTCAGCGAAAAAGGCTCGGCGCTGATCGGCGCGGCGCTCGCGACACTGCGACAATCCGAGCAGGCACTTGCAATGCGTCTGGGTTACGAAACTATCAGCAACCTGCGTCGCGCACTGATGGCCGACTGGGGTGGGGTGATTGGCGAGCGCCACCCGCCGGGCCGCAAACGCACAGTTGCCAGCGGCTAGCAGCCTGTTTTCAACACGCTGCTGGTAGAGTTTCAAAAATAGCCGAACGCCTCAGGCGCCGGTCTCGCTGTGTAATTCAATCGGTTCGGGTTCCGGATAAAGTTCATTAAGCGGATGCGAGAAACCATCGGCACCAACAACCCGGCAATGAAAACGCTTGAGCCTTCGAGGTTCCGGCACGCCGCATGAATGCGCGATGATCGCCACTTCTTTTTTGACGGTCTTGGCGTAACGATACACTCGTTCTGCCTTGTCCTCGGGAACGAGTCCCTTCTGTAAATCCGGATCATGTGTGGTAACGCCCGTCGGGCAGGTATTTTTGTTGCACTGAAGTGCCTGGATGCACCCCAGCGCAAACATGAAACCGCGTGCGCTCACTACAAAATCCGCCCCGACACACAACGCCCAGGCAATCTCTCCCGGAGTTATCAGCTTGCCGCTGGCAATTAGCCTGATGCGCTCCTTCAAGCCGTAGCGGCTGAGAATATCCGCCACGAGAGGCAGACTCTCCCGTATAGGCAGACCCATATAATCGATGAGGCTCATGGGCGCGGCACCCGTCCCGCCATCGGCGCTGTCGATGGTGATGAAATCCGGCGCATGCTCTGCGCCACGCCGGTGGATTTCTTCGCAGAGCTCCTCCAGCCAGCCGTACGCGCCAATGACACACTTGAAGCCCGTCGGTTTACCTGTCGCCTCGCGCACTCGGGCAATCATTTCAAGCAACTCTTCGGTGTTGTCAACGTCAGGATGACGGTTCGGGCTGAGCGAGCTCTGGCCAACGTCGATGGATCGGATGCGGGCGATTTCTGCCGTGACTTTGTCACCCGGAAGTATTCCGCCTTTGCCTGGCTTCGCACCCTGACTCAATTTGATTTCGAACATTTTCACCTGTTCGTGCGCTGCGATTTCCTGCAACCGCTGCGGCGACAGACCTCCAGCCTCATCACGTACGCCGTACTTCGCCGTGCCAATCTGAAAAATGATGTCGGCTCCGCCATCGAGGTGATATTGCGACAGCGCACCTTCCCCGGTATTCATCCAGCAGCCGGCTTTACGCGCGCCGTTTGAAAGCGCGGTGACAGCCGGCCGCGAGATGGCGCCAAAGCTCATTCCCGAAATGTTGAAAATACTGTCGGTGGCATATGGCTGCGGACAGTAGGGTCCAAAAACCATCTCCTGGGTTTCCGCGGCATCGCGTTCGAGTGTCGGATAGGGGCAATTGACAAATAAAACGGTTCCAGGATCACGTAAATCCCGCGTTGAGCCGAAGGCAACGGTTGTGTCTACACCTTTTGCCGCGCGATAGACCCAGGACCGCTCTGCTCGATTAAACGGCAGTTCTTCGCGGTCCATCGCAAAAAAATACTGCCGGAAGAATTCGCCGAGATGTTCAAAGAGATAGCGAAATCGCCCGATAACCGGATAGTTGCGGCGGACGTCATGTTGGGTCTGTCTGACATCTATGACGTACAGGACCGCGACCACTAAAACGCCCGCACCGATGACAAACAAAAACAGTTGCACCGCCGCGGCGAGTATCTGTAACGAAACATCCATATCTCAAGCTCCCTGACTCACCATGACTGGCCGCGCCGCGCTTCTTAAAAAGGTAGCTCGAACTGACCACGCAGCACCAGCTGCACCTTGCCGCCCACCTGATTGGTCTGCGCGATCCTCAGATACAGCCTCGAGGGCCGTTTCATCTCGACCCCCTGATCCACCTGCACTGTTCTGGGTTCATCGTTCAGGTCCTGCAGATACGCAGCAAACGCCGTATTCGCGCTACCGGTGGCGGGATCTTCCCGTGCGCTACCCGTGTAAAAAAACATCCGGCTCGCAAAATCCGAGCCGGTATCCGGGTGCGGTTCGCTCGTAAACAGGAACACACATTGCACACCCAGACCTTCACTCATGTGCTGCTGGTGCAGATCAACATTGAGCCGAGCGGCACCAAGTTCCTGCAAGCCGCGCAGGCCAATGAGGACGAAGCTCGGACCGACTTCAGCCAGACGAGGCGGATACTGTGGGTGCAGATCCGCGACTCCAAGGCCGATCAACTCGGCAGCAGCTGCGGGGTCAAAGGCGTCTTTCAACAGCACTTCCGGCGGTGTCATCCAGCCCATGCCGTCGGCAAATTCGACCGGTACCGCACCGGCATCGAGATCCAGCGTGAAGCGACCGCGGCCACCGGCGAGCACCCAAGCTGTGCCGAGCGTCGGATGACCAGCAAACGGTAACTCCGAATCGGGTGTAAATATCCTGACCCTTGCACGCTCGGCGGTCTCCTCGAGTACAAATGTGGTTTCTGAAAAATTCATCTCACGCGCGATGTCCTGCATCTGCTCAGTGCTGAGAGCCTGTGCATCGCGAACGACCGCCAGCTGATTCCCGGCAAGTGGTTGTTCGGCAAAAACATCTACAATCGTAAGTTCCATTTTCTACTGACCTGTGACTCGAGAGCTGCAAAGCCTATACCGACACCGTGTGCCGCCGAAAGCCATCATGAATGCAAACGACC
>CBDUDJ010000228.1:0-4934 GCA_965365885.1 uncultured Gammaproteobacteria bacterium | reverse complement strand
ACGTGGCCTCAATTTCGTGTTGCCTGACCTCGCCTCAAGGATGCGAGCGCTGGCTTCATACCGCACCGAAGCGCTGGACGATATTGGCCTTGCGGTCGTGCTTCGGCAGGCTGCACAGCGCAAGGGCCTCGAGCTGGAGACTTCGGTGATCGAATTCTGGCTTGCCCGCTCGGTGCGTCGTTTACCGGACCTTCTCGGGCAGTTGGACCGTGTGGATAGCGCGGCGATGTCTGCCAAGCGACGGATCACCATACCGTTGCTCAAAGAGGTCCTGCGCTTGTGAAGCTCTCACCGACTCACCAGCGATGAACAAGGTACTCTTCACCGGCGGTGGTACAGCGGGCCATGTGATCCCGGCAATCCCCGTCATGCAACGATTGCTGGAAGAAGACGTAAAAGTCAGCTTCGTGGGCAGTGACAGCGGTCTGGAAGCCCGGTTGCTGAGCGAGCTTTCCATCGACTATCACGCTATTTCTGCGGGCAAGCTGCGCCGCTATTTCTCGCTGAAAAATCTGCTCGATGTCTTTCGGGTCGCGCAAGGGTTTCTGCAGGCTGTCGCAATCATCCGGGCTGAAAGGCCCGATGTCGTCTTCTCCAAGGGCGGCTTCGTCAGTCTTCCTGTGGTGCTGGCTGCAGCACTGTGCAGGGTGCCTATTGTCGCGCACGAATCCGACCTCACGCCCGGGCTTGCCAATCGCCTGGCGCTGCCGTTCATTCGCACGCTGTGCGTCAATTTTGCCGGCTCCGAAGCGATCCTGGCCGGCAGCCGGTTCACGGGTGAGTTGTTGTTGACCGGTACTCCGGTGCGCGAGCAGCTGACGACTGGAGACGCGCACCGTGGTCGCGAGCTGCTCGGATTTACCGGCGACAAGCCCATACTTGTCGTGACAGGAGGCAGCCTTGGCGCAGATGCGATTAATCGCGTCGTTCGCGAAGCGCTCGTTGAGTTGCTCGGGCGTTACGATGTTGGACACATCTGTGGCTCCGGCAAGGCCAGCGGTGTCGAGGTCCCGGGTTACCGGCAGTTTGAATTTGTCGATGCAGGCTGGGGTGATATCCTGGCCGCGGCGGATGTTGTGATCTCCAGGGCTGGGGCGAACACGCTTTACGAATTGCTCTGCCTGCACAAGCCGAATCTCCTCATACCTCTAAGTCCCGCGGTCAGCCGTGGAGACCAGGTTGAGAATGCTGCTTATGCGCAATCGCTGGGTTACAGCCACAGTGTCGCCGAGGCTGGACTTGACGCCGGGGCATTGCTGTCTGCCCTCAACGATGTATTTGAGCAATTGCCGCAAATGCGCGAGCGGCTGGCACAGTTCGCGGTGCTTGATTCGGTAGCGCTGCTCACCCGTGCGATACGCATGGCCGCTGTTTGAGATAGAAGCATCTGCACGGCAGGATATGCCGAAAGGCGCTCGCCTGTTTGAGGCAGACGAGGCTAGAATCGCCGATTAGGGATAATGCGAGGACATATGTACAAGGTCAGAACTTTCAACCAGATTGCCGTGCGTGGCCTGGAGCGTTTTTCGCGGGACAACTTCGAAGTCGGCTCGGAAATCAACGATCCCCATGCGATTCTGCTGCGCAGCCATAAGCTCGGTGCAACTGAGCTCAACTCGAGCCTGCGTGCTGTTGCCCGGGCTGGAGCTGGAGTAAACAACGTGCCCGTCACGTCCTGTACGGAGCAGGGTGTTGTCGTTTTCAACACACCCGGGGCGAATGCCAACTCGGTGAAGGAACTCGTGCTCGCAGCACTGCTGCTGGCCTCCCGCGATCTCATTGGCGGCATTGAATATGTCAGAGGCCTGCAGGGAGTGACCGATGAAGCAGAGCTCAATCGACTTGTTGAAGCCGAGAAGAAGCGGTTCAAGGGGCGGGAGTTGTATGGCAAGTCGCTGGGTGTCGTGGGGCTTGGTGCGATCGGCTCGCTGGTCGCGCGCGCTGCCCTGGATCTCGGCATGGACGTGCTCGGCTTCGACCCGGCGATCTCTGTCGATGCGGCGTGGCGACTGCCGGCCGAAGTTCAGCGTATGGAGAATCTACCGAGTCTTTTTTCCCGCTCCGATTTCGTGACGTTACACGTACCGCTGCTGCCGGAAACGCAAGGCATGATCAATGAGGAGAGCCTGCGGTCGTTCCGTCCCGGGAGCGTGCTGTTGAATTTTGCCCGGCAGCCGATCGTTGACACTGAAGCACTTACCAACGCGCTTGCCGATAGCCGGTTGGATTTGTACGTTGCGGATTTTCCGGTGCCCGGGTTGATCGATCACCCGCAAGTCCGGCTCACGCCGCACCTCGGAGCGAGTACGGAGGAAGCTGAAGAGAACTGTGCCGTCATGGCGGCCGATCAGCTTGTCGAGTTTCTGCAGACTGGCAATATCCGCAATTCGGTCAACTTCCCCGAGGTCTACCTCGAGCCGACCGGCGGTTTTCGCCTCGCCGTCACCAACAACAATGTACCGGGCATGCTGGGTCAGATGACGTCAGTGCTGGCTGATCGAGCAATCAATGTGGTCGACATGCTCAACAAGAGCCGGGGTGATGTGGCTTACAACCTGATCGACGTGGCCGACGATCCGGTACCGGAACTGATCGCGGACATCTGTGCAATCGAGAGTGTTATCAACGTTCGTGAATTCGAGATCTGAAGTACAGCTGCTCTACTGATTCGTTTGCCGCGCTCAAGCGCTGCTGTCGAATTTGTAACCCCGTCTGGCCTGTCGCTGACGAAATCGCAGTGGTGCAAGTGCGCGCTGAATCGCCGGACTCATCGGCGCGAACTCGCCGGTGATAAGTGCGGTGATCAGTGCCGCGCAGTAATGAGTCGAGACGGTACCCATTGAGCCGTGCCCGGTGCTGACATAGCGATCCTGCTGCCGCTGGCCGTCAAGGTCCGTCAGCTGTCCGGCGATGGGCGTGCGATCTGATGACACGCTGCGAACCCCGCGATAGCTTGCCTGCCAGAAATAATCGGCCGCGGCCAGCTGCTCCAGATTCCGCTCGCGCGCGGCGTCTGGTGCCCAGTCGCGGTACTCATAGGTTGCTCCAGCCGCCAGTTTACCGTCAGCAGGTGCGAGGTAGCCGTTGCCGAGAATGGGTGTGTTGATGTTTGCGGGTATCCCGCTTGGGTTTACCACATCAATCTGACCGGCGACCGCTGCCATTTCCAGATACTGCGCGCCTGCAAATGCCGCTGCCTCGATGCCACAGGCGAGAACTGTGGGACCGTCGGGCCAGTCGGTCACAGCTGATTGCGTCACCAGCTCGATTGCCGGGTGATCGAGCAACACATCGCACAGCCGGGGTGTGTTGATCGTGCAGGCCTGGGGAAACCACAGCGCATTTTCCTCGACTTCGATTCCAGCACGCTGGCTCGCCTCGCTGGGTTCGAGCAATTCAAGCCAGTTGCCCGAAGCCGCGTAGGTGGCAGCGACCTGAGCCAGACGCTTGGCTGAGTAATTCGACGAGGGAATCTGCAAGGCACCGGTGCGGTTTATCGCTGGCTCATCCGCCTGGGTGAGCGTGGTACAGAAGTGGCAACTGTAGAGGTAGCTGTGGCATCTGAATTCCGCCTGGATGCTCGAGTCAGCCAGCAGACGAGGGTGCAGAACGGTGATCGGGATGTTGCTGGCACCTGCTGCGGCGCTTGCGTTTTTCTCGGCTACCCGCACGGCTATCCCGGCCTGCGCCAGATGCCTGGCGAGGGTTGCCCCGGCGAGACCGGCGCCGATTATGCTGACCTGCTGCGGCGGGACCCAGGTGCTGGATTGGCTGCCTAGAAAATGACCAGCGAGGCTTTCGCGTTTGTGAGGTCGCTGATCGATGCGCCGCATTTCGAACCCGGCGGCAGCAAGCCCTCGGCGGACACGGCCGGCGGAGGTAAACGTCGTGACGCAGGTTCCACGACGAGAGAGTTTTGCGATGTGCTCGAAGAGTGTGGCGGTCCACATCTGCGGATTTCTGTCGGGTGCGAAGCCATCGAGGAGCCACAGATCGAAGGGCTGACTGTGCTGCGCTTGCACCTCGGCCAGGCCGCTAGCGGCGTCACCCCAGTAGACAGACAGGACGATCCGGCCGCTGTCGAGATAACGACGGTGCCAACCTGCTATGAGCGGCGGATAGTGTTCGGCGAGTTCCCGATACAGACAGTGGTCGGGAGCACGCTCGGCGGCCAGGGCACGAAAGGCAGCCGGGGCAATCGGCGCCGCTTCGAAGCTGACGAAGTGCATCCTGCAACCCTGCTTGCGGCACAGCTCAGCGGCGATTATGAAATTCAGACCGGTGCCGAAGCCAAGCTCGCCCAGGCGGACGAGCTGCGCCTGCTCCAGCAGGTCGCTGAATGCGGCAGGTTCGAGGAATACCCGTGCAACTTCCGCTGCGCCATCGGCTGCGTGATAGATGTCGGCAAAGCGCTCGGAGAACGGTTGGCCGTCGCGCAGCGTGAATTGCGCCGGTTCGATCATCTAGCTGTTACGTGGCGCCCGCGGGCGCTGCGGATCGACTATCCATTCGCTCCAGGAACCCGGATAGAGCGCAGGTTCGGGGTAACCGGCGACGAGCATGGCCAGAATGTTGTGTGCCGCGGTGACGCCAGAACCGCAGTAGTTGACGACGTTGGCGTCGCCCTGCGCGCAGCCTGCGAAGCGCTCCCGCAATTCTTCCGGGGTGCGGAAGGCTCCGGCCGCATCGAGATTTTCCTGAAATGGCAGGCAGTGAGCACCCGGGATGTGGCCGGCGACGGGATCGATCGGCTCCTCCACGCCATCGAACCGGGCCTGTGCCCTGGCATCGATCAGCGTGTAGACACTGTCAGCGGACACCCCTTCGCGATTAATGAAAGCAACCAGATCGGCGGCTGCAACAGTGCGTGTGAGGCTCGGTCGTTGCTGAAAATTGCCGGGCTCAGCATCTGCTGTGGCCGTGCCGAGAGCGCC
>CBDUDJ010000227.1:0-4935 GCA_965365885.1 uncultured Gammaproteobacteria bacterium | reverse complement strand
GAAAATTGCGGCAATCTGGGATGAGTTGATGCTGCGCCTGGGCTATGAGCACTACTTCGCACAAGGCGGCGATTGGGGTTCCGCGGTAACCACCGCAATCGGCAGAGCCAATCTGGGCCATTGCAGTGGCATCCACGTCAACATGCCCAGCGCGCGGCCGACCAAAGAGGCTCTCGAGAACCCGACTGACCGAGACAAACAGGCACTCAAAGGTGGCCAGTACTATCAGCAGTGGGGTGCGGGATATTCCAAACAACAAAGCACGCGTCCGCAGACGCTGGGCTATTCGCTGGTCGATTCACCCATGGGCCAGGCAACGTGGGTGATTGAGAAGTTCTACGAATGGACCGACTGCGATGGCGATCCGGAAAACGTACTCAGCCGTGATGAGCTTCTGGACAACGTCATGTTCTACTGGTTGACCGCCAGTGGCGCATCTTCCGCGCGATTGTACTGGGAGAGTTTCGGCCGGGCTTTTTCCGGTCAAAACAGTACAGTCAATCTACCCACCGGGTGCAGCATCTTTCCCAAAGAAATTATTGCCACTCCGCGCTCCTGGGCTGAACAGACTTACAGCAACATTGTTTACTGGAACGAACTCGCCAAAGGCGGTCACTTCGCCGCATTCGAACAACCGGAATTGTTCGTAGCGGAGCTCCGCGCATGCTTCAAACTGATGCGCCAGACTTAACTTTCGGGGCTCCAGCTTTTTACTACCAGCTTTTTGACAACACCAGGTAAGGATGCCATGGGACTCACCACGAAGGTTCTGCTCGCTATTTTCAGTGTAGCTCTCGTTCTCACAATCGTCGGCGCCACCTACCAGCGGCAGCAAGCCGCGGCCGATCGAGACAGATTTCCTCTACCCGGCCGGTTGGTCGAGGTAGATGGGCTGCAGATGCATCTCGACTGTCGTGGTAGCGGCAAACCGGTCGTCATTCTGGAAGCAGGACTGGGCTTCGGTTCGTCGACCTGGGCACTGGTGCACGATGCGATGAGCGAATATTCGGAGATTTGCGCCTACGATCGACCGGGGCTCGACTGGAGTGAACCGAGCAACCGTATCGCCGGAGCTGACGAAGTAGCTGCACGGCTGAAGAAATTGATCGAGATCAGCGGCACCGAAGGTCCGTATGTGCTGCTTGGCATGTCTGCCGGAGGCGTCTATGTCCGTGAGTACTTCCGCCGCTACCCGCAGGACATCATCGGGATGGTGCTGGTGGATTCATTCCACGAACAGCAGGGCAGCCGGTTGCCGAGATTCGACGGTATGCAGGACGGTGACCAGATACTCCGCTTGTGCAGTTGGCTGCAGCCGCTGGGCGTAGTGCGGATTATCAGCGCTATGGATACGTTATTCGATCAGCTCAAAATTCCCGAAGATGTTCGCCCGCAACTTCAGGCTAACGTCAATCAATCCCATACCTGTTCTTCAATACTGGCAGAGTCGCAAAGTTTTACCGCGGAGTTGCTCGATCCTGAGCCTCCCGCAAAACTAGGCGATTTACCACTGACGGTGCTGTCCCAGGGCAACGAGCCCGAAGCGATTGAAGTGCTGGGTATCACTGCTGAAATGTCCCGTGCGCAGCGCGTAGCCTGGGACGAGCTACAAAACGAATTAACCGCTCTATCGGATCGCGGAAAGCGTCTGATCGCGACGCAAAGCGGTCATGTGATACAGCTTGATCAGCCACAATTGGTCATCGATGCAGTAGCAGACATGGTCGCGGAGTTGCGCACGGCAGAGCTCAGTGGGGGGAAATGACCGCGTCTGCCTGGGAAAGTGAGGAAATACAGATGATAAAGTTGCTGCGACGAATCGCGCTGACTGGCTTGGTTTTTCTGGTTGCCTGCGGCGAATCACCAACCCCTATCATTGGTTGTGAAGCAGGCGCCGGTATTCAGCCGGATTGCCGCTTTCAGAATCCCGAAGATCTGGCCGTTGTGCCATCGAACCGAGGGCTGCTGGTCAGCCAGTTTGGCGGCATGGACGGCGCGGTCGCTGGAAACATCGCATTTTATTCGCCAGCCGATGGCCGCATCGAACAACTCTTCCCGCCAGCAATCGAAGTTATCGATGATCGAAGTTGGGGCAGCGCGGATTGCGAACCACCGGACGTTACCGCTTTTGCGCCACATGGTATTGACCTGGAGCAACGCGCTGATGGTCGTTATGTACTACTGGTTGTCAACCACGGTCTGCGCGAGTCTGTGGAAATGCTCGAAGTGCTGGAAGACGACGGGGGCGTAACGCTGCAGTGGCGCGGTTGTGCCGAGGGTCCTGCTCAGGCGTTCTTCAACGATGTGGTCGCAAGTCGCAACGGTGATTTCTGGGTGACGCATATGATGCCGCAGGACAGCCAGACGAGTGCGATGCTGAAGTCGGCATTGCTCGGCGCCGACTCGGGCTTCGTCTACGCCTGGAATCAGACAAGTGGATTCATGACGGTTGCCGGCAGCGAAGGACCTTTTCCGAACGGCATAGAAAAATCGGCAGATGAGAATCATCTGTTCATCAACATGTACATGGCAGGCGAGGTTCGAAAATTAAACCTGGCCACAGCCGAAGTGGTTGCAGTGGCTGACGTGGCAAGTCCAGACAACCTCACCTGGTCGAATGATGGCAGGCTGCTGGTCGCATCACACACCGATGGCTTGCTGGAGCTGATGGCATGCCAGACACTCGAGCAGGGTTCCTGTGGCTTCGCTTTCGAAATTGTCGCCCTGGATCCGGCCACTATGACCGGCGTGGTTATTCTCGCTAATCGCGGCGCACCAATGGGTGCTGCGACGGTCGCCGTGGAGTTCGATGGCAATCTGTACCTTGGTACGTTCGCAGGCGACCGGATCGCGCGCACCCCACTACCATAACTCTGAAAAAGTCGGCTATCTCTTGCGCGATGCCGGCATCAAATGCGCGCGAAGCGTTCGATGCGCAAGTCATTCCTGCTCGTCGAGATCAGTCTGACGCCAATGCAGACTGCGACGAGTGCGAGTCCGAGCGTCATCGCAAACCAGAAGCCTGCGACGCCATACGCGGGTAGATCAAACCAGCCGAACGCCAGAGCTGCACCCAGGGGCAGCGCCAGAAACCAATACCCCACGAGAGAAAAAACCATCGGCATGCGAGTGTCTTTGTAGCCACGCAGAGCGCCCACCATGGTTGCCTGTGTGTCATCGACGATCTGGTATACAGCGATGAACAACAGGAGGCTCGCCGCCATCGTGAGCACGGCCGGATCCTGGGTGTACGCGGTGACAATTTGCTGCCGGGCGAGAATCAACACACCGCTGACAGCGATCGCGTAACACAGCGACATGAGAAACGCTGTCTTTGCGACATGGCGCGCTCGCGCGAAATCGTTAGCACCGATAAAGTAGCCGACACGGATGCTGGCGGCGGAACCGAAAGCCATCGGGATCACATAGGTCGCCCAGTTGACATTCCCGGCAATGCTGTGCGCCGCTAACGACGTCACCCCGAGTGAGCCGATCATGAGGCCCACGACCGAGAAGAAGGCCATCTCCACAAACACCGTGAGCCCGATCGGCAAGCCGATTTTCAGAATACGCAGAATCTCATCAATTCGCGGCGGCTCGAAATGCGCAAGCACCTTCGTGGCACGGAAGTATGACGAGCGCAGGAGCAGACAGATGAGGACCAGTTCGAACCACATGACGATCGCGGTGGCCCAGCCGCAGCCCTCACCTCCCAGCTGCGGCGCACCGAACTTGCCATAGATGAACATGTAGTTGAGCAATCCGTTCAATGGCAGAGCAGCACCGGCGATCAACATCGGCGGCAGGGTTTTGCCAAGTCCTTCTGCCGTATAGCGCAACGTGACGTAAAGCAGCACCGGTGGTATGCCCCAGGCTGCTGCGCGCAGGTACCGCACGCCAATCGCCGCGGCTTCAGCATCGACACCCGAAAACGCAAATATTGGCCCCGCGTTGACGATGATCGCAACGCAAACGAACGACGCAAACAACGCAACCCAGAGTCCCTGGCGAATCTTCGGTCCCGCCTGGTCGATCGCCGCAGCACCTCTGAGTTGGGCAACGATAGGCGTCAACGCCATGGTCAGCCCGCTCATGAGCATGAACACCGGCCACAGAATGTTGCCGCCGAGCGCAACGCCTGCCAGATCAACGGAGGAATGGTGCCCGGCCATCGCGGTGTCGAGAAATCCCATGGCCATGATGAAGAACTGAGTTGCCACCATCGGCGTACCCAGACGCAGGAGATCGCGAAACTCATCTCGGTAACCATCAATGATCTTCATGGTTCACGATGTTAGCTGAATCCGAACGCCGTGAGCGCCACATCCGTCCTGGGTCAGCTGACCGACAGCCGTAAGACCTTGAGATAAGCTCACGCTCATGGGAATCTGTACTTCAGCATGTTCACGCGAGGGGGGAAGATGAAAAAGGGGGCAATGATGAAAAAGGGCAAAATGATGCAAAAGCAGGCAATGGGCGTTTTCACGATTCTACTGCTGGCCGTGTCTTACGCGCACGGCGCAGAAGACTGCCAACCGTCACGCTGGGGTGCCGATGACGAGATCGGCAACGCAAATCTGATCACGCCGGCAACCGTGCTCACCGCAGCAAGGCTGATAAAAACCGGCAAGACCTACAGTCTGGGTATCATCATCGACAGCACCACACCTGCGTATCCGCCGCGCAGCCTGTCACTGCAGGTCGTTCAGCCAGGCCAGCAGGAAGGCGCGCGACCTGTCTCGAGCGTGACCTACAACGACGACATATTTCAGGGCTGGTTCGGCATTGGCCCACAGATTGACGGCCTGGGTCACCTGGGCGTGAATGGCATGTACTACAACTGCAACCATGCGAAAGACTTCTCCGACATCCGCGGGCTCACCAGGCTTGGAATCGAAAAAGTGCCTCCGATCGTCGCGCGAGGCATCGTCCTGG
>CBDUDJ010000226.1:0-4947 GCA_965365885.1 uncultured Gammaproteobacteria bacterium | reverse complement strand
CCGCCATACCGGTTGCAAAGCACACGGTCTGCGCGCCGTTTTCCATTCGACTGATTTTGTTCTGCAGCGCTTCAACCGTTGGATTGACCTGTCGGCCATAGGTAAAACCGGACTGCTTGCCTTGAAAGACCGCCGCTAAGTCTCGCGCATCGTCATAGCCGTATGCCACGGTGGCATGAATCGGTTTCTGCAGAGAGCCATGTTCAATGGTTTCCTGTCGATCGCTGTGCACGATCCGGGTGGTGAAGCCTTTCATCAGCCGGCAGAGTCAGACGGTGGCGCTTTCGAGCTGTTCGCGACGGATCAGCGCTTCGAACGGATTTTCCTGCAACAGGATCTGGACCTCATCAGCGGGTACGGGCTTGCTGAAGATGTAGCCCTGGCCTTCGCTGCAACCCTGAGAATGCAGGTATCGCAGCTGTGTGCGATTTTCCACCCCTTCGGCAATGAGATCGAGCTTCAGACCCCGCGCCATGGCGACAATGGCGTTAATGATGCTCGCATCGCTCTGGTCGGCACGAATATCACAAACGAAGCTGCGATCGATCTTGAGCGTCTGGACCGGAAACTGCTGGAGATAAGAAAGTGACGAGTAGCCTGTGCCGAAGTCGTCTATCGCAATGCGAACGCCAAGACGCCTGAGCTCCTTGAGTTTCGGAATGATGACTTCCATATCCTGCATAAGCGTGTTCTCGGTAATCTCGAGCTTCACCGCTTCTGGCATAAGGCCGGCAGATTTCATTGCACCGACAAATCGATCGATGAAGCCTTCCTGTTCGAGTTGTGTCGAAGAGAGATTGACCGACACACAGACATCGCTAAAACCTTTGCTGCGCCACAACGACAAATCCGTGAACGCCTGTTTCTGCACATACTCATCGATCTGCGTGATGAGACCCGTCTCCTGCGCGACTGGTAGAAATTCCGCGGGTTCGACCAAACCACGCTCCGGGTGTTCCCAGCGGACCAGCGCTTCGAAACCGGTAATGTGGCCATCCTCCAGCGAAACCTGCGGCTGGTAGAAAACCAGCAGCTCATTTTGCGCGATGCCGTTGCGAAGTTCGCGTTCCAGTGACAGCCTTGTCGAGAACTTGTGGTTCATCTCCTCGGAGAAGAACTGATAGCCATTCTTACCACGCCCTTTGACCTGGTACATGGCGATATCCGCGTTCTGAATCAGCGACTCCTCAGAATCTCCAGCTTCGGGATAGATTGAAATTCCGATACTGGCACCTACGAACAGTTCATGCCCGTCGATGACAAAGGGCGAGTTCAATCGATCCAGAATCTTGCTTGCGATCACTACGACATCGTCTTTCGTTCTAACCTCAGGCAACAGCAGCGTGAACTCGTCACCGCCGAATCGCGACAGCGTATCGCCCTGGCGCAGACAGCTCTGCAGGCGATTCGCAACCGCTTTCAGCAGGCGATCTCCCATGGTGTGGCCCAGAGTATCGTTAACCAGCTTGAAGCGATCGAGATCGAGAAACATGACCGCAAGCTTGCGCTTGTTGCGTCGGGCATGGGCAATCGCCAGCGACAGTCGGTCCTTGAGCAACGCCCGATTCGGCAGGTGCGTCAACAGATCGTGATACGCCTGGAAATTTATAACTTCCTCGGCTTCCTTGCGCTCACTGATATCGCGCGCCGTGCCGTAGGTGCCCACGAAGTTTTCCCGCGTCCGCTCGTTGGAATCTGAGTACACGCCTTCCGCCGTGAGCTCCATCCACAAAGACTGCGCATGAAACAGTCGCGGCCCGCGACGGCTCAGACGGCTACGGAACTTCAGTTCAATGTTGCGCGCTGCGCGTTCTCCCGTGCGCCGTTCATTGAACACGCTACGGGCTTCATCGAGATGATCCTCATCGACTATTTCGGTGTAGTGCCGGCCGATCAGTTCTTCCTTGCTGAATCCCAGCAGAGACTCCACGCGATCGTTCACAAAAGTGAAACAGCCATTGCGGTCCAGCATGTAGACCAGATCAGGTGAGGAATTGACGATGAAACGGTGCAGCTCTTCCGACTTTTCGAGTTTGTCCGCCATGAGCTGGTTCTGATTTTCCAACTTACATTGGCGTAGTGCGGTCTCCATGGTGGCGATCAGCTCGGCTGCTTCATACGGCTTTTTCACGAAGTCGAAGGCACCGCAGTGCAGAGCGTGCTTTACCCCGCTGAAGCTCGAATCCCCGCTGACGACGATGATCTTACAGTCGAGTTTTTCCGCTTCCGCAAAGTCCAGAACATCATGCCCGTTGACGCCAGGCATGATGAGATCGAGCAGCACGACGTCGTAGGGCTTGCGGCCAAGCGCGTCCAGCGCTTCGGTACCACCAAGCGCTTTGTCCGGTTCGTAACCGTTCAGAAGAAGGAGTTGATAGAGACTGTTCAATAGTTCCGGCTTGTCATCCACGATCAGGATGGAAGCACCCGCCATTGCGGGTTGTACTCGGTCAGCTTTGAACAATCTCGAGAAGGACTCTCTAGGGCTCGATACGCCCACAGCGCCGCTCTCGCTCATAGCGTTAATGTCCCCGTACGCCTGGGCTGGTAGCGACATTGTGACGAATTTCGGCGCCGTATCCTAGGAGTCTGGGAAAAATGATTTAGCGGCCGGATTTCGCGTCAGCCACCGGATCCGGGCTGATAAAGGGCCGCGACCACAGTTCATATACCCGCGAGAGTGCCGACAGCGCTAGAGAGTGCCGGATAGTCCCCTCCAGTACCGCCCGTCGCACTGCCGCTTCGGACATCAGATCCACCCGGATCAGTTCACCACCCCCCATCTGCTGTGGCTGCGAGTGCACAACATTACGCGCCAGGTAGTGATGGCACAGATGGTCGTGGAAGGCCGGATTGGGCTCCACGGCACCCAGGTAAGACCAATCGCCGCCGGTGTAGCCGGTCTCCTCGGCCAGCTCACGTTGCGCTGCGGCGAGCGAACCTTCACCTGGATCAACCATGCCACCTGGCGTTTCCAGAGTCGTATATCCTGCGCCAAAGCGATACTGCCGCACCATCACCACGGCGCCACGATCGGTTACCGCCACGACGTTTACCCAGTCGACAGACGTCAGCACCAGCCGTTGCATGACCTCATGCGAACGTGGATGTTCCATGTCATCCAAGCGCACAGTGAAAAGCTTCAGTTCCGGTCCCGGCTGTGAACCCAGGCAACGCCAGACGAGTTCATCGTCGCTGGGTGTGCGTGCCACGTCATCGGTCTCATCACTCATCGCCATATCCCGTCAGTTCCATATATCCCCTACCCACTCGCCGGTCAGCCTGGTCGTAGATGTCAATCAGACCTTCCCAGTATACGAGTGTGGTTGCCATGCGCTGATCGGCGAGTGCTGCGCGAATACGCCAGTTGCCGGTGGCCGTCTGCAACTGCCACTGAATCGGCCAGGCCACGCCGTGAGCATCCTGCCAGTAGGCAGTGGGTTCGAGATCGAAATCTTCTGCCTGCAGTGATCGGCTGCGACCATCCGCCGCCACCCATAGACCCTGATCATACGGATCTCGCCGGCCATCGTTGCGGCGTAACTGGAACACCATGAGGTCGCGGCCATCGGCAAACTGCAGGGCGAACCAGTCCCAACCAACCTGCTCGTCACCGAGCACACTCGTGCTCCATTCGCGATCGAACCAGGCGCTGCCGCTGACTTCATGATCTGTACCGCCTGCCCGCAGGTTCCCGCTGACAGACATCCTGGAGACGGAGTAGTAGTAAGACGCGCTGCTCGGGCTTTTGGCACTCAACCCCGCGTTACCGTGAAGGACGACAGGCTTTACAGGAGTCATTACCACATCGAGCGCGTCATCCGCAGATTCTGCCCGAAGGTGCCAGCCCGGTTGATCGGCATCGGCATCGGCCTCGAGCTGCCATCCTTCCAACGTAATTGCAAACGGCTCGCCACGCACCCCAGCGAGCTCCGGATGACCTCTGGCCACTCGTTCGTAAGCTCTATGCTCGCCTGCTGCGATATCCGTGATGGCAAAATGACCGAGATATGCCTGATTGGTCTGCCATGGATTCGCTGAAACCGGTGTTGGTTGCAGCGCCTGCCGGAACACCGTGAACTGAGCGCCGAATTCTGCACCGGTCGCATCCTGCAACATGAAGGTGAAGTACCACCATTCGCTGCGAAACGTATCGTGCGCGAGATGATCGCGCGGAAACTGGAATTCGATTACATCGTTCGCCCTGCTGTAACCGGTCAGCTCGGTGTCTCCCAGTATCCCGCCCAGCCGCAACTGGCCAAGCGGTCCACGTGAAGCTGCGGGCGGTTCGCAAGCTGCCAGGCCACATAAAAGTATCAAACCGGCGATACACCAGGCTCTCATGCCCCTTCCCCGACTTCGTCCAAGCGTTCGCGTGGCGTTGGTAACAAGCTCGTCACAGCAATCGCGACAAATGCCGTGACCAGCGGGGTCAGAAATGCATTTGGACTGAGGTTAAGCTGCAAACTCCAGCCGAAGGCCCGGGGATTGACCACGGTGCACAACAACCATGCCATCAGAATGCCAACCGGGAGGGCAACGACCAACACCGTCGCGCCGACCCCCAAAGCCCGCCACAGTTGTAACGACTGCCGCTCGCGCGCGCTCACCCCCATTGATTCCAGTAGCGCAAGGCTCGGTGCCTGATTCAGCTTGAGACCGAGCAACGCGTTGTAAAGCCCGATACTCGCAACCACAAGGGCAACGAGCGTCAATGCCTGCGTGATGCTGAAGGTCTGATCGAAAATCTGCAGCGCCGATTGGCGTAACCCATCGCGGCGCTGCACCCTCAATTCGGGATAGCGCTGCTCGAGCAATCGGCAAACCTGCTCCACCGAAAATTAAAAACGCCAACAGCGGCTGGGTGAAAAACGATATCGACCGCTTCATTCTCGCGAAGCTTGAAGCCGCGGGCGCCAACTCTCCGAAAGGCGACTATCCAACCTC
>CBDUDJ010000225.1:0-4951 GCA_965365885.1 uncultured Gammaproteobacteria bacterium | reverse complement strand
AGCTTTCAGCACGTCATTGACGACGCCGGCAAAGAGAAGACCCTGCTCAGAATCTTCAGTAACGATGCCGTCCGCGATGAGTTTGTCGATGAATAGATCAAACAGACGCGCATCGAAAAATTCTGGTGAGTTCAGGCCAAAAATGCGACTCATTTTGTGGGCAACTTTTTTACTTTCAGACTGCAATCCCTCGCGCGTCTGGCGGCAGGTGCTTGAGCGCGCAAGAAGTCCGATCACAATGTACAGCCGCTCGAGCGTCGGCGTAATGATGTTTGCGAGCAGGTGCAGTTGGTGATGGCGGGCGCTGTTTGTTGGTGGTCCGACGTAGCCTCCGGCGGGGTGCACATGGAGCAGTTCGTGTCTCACCATGTGCTGTAGCCAGCGATCAATATTTCCGGATTCCTCGCGAATGTTGAGTTCTGCTGCAATGTATGGAAACACGGTTTCGACCATTGTGATTAGCGCCACTTTATTCAGCGGCCGTCGTCGTCGGTGGATCAGACATGCCAGCAGGGAAGGCAGTGCAAACACATGGGTAACGTTGTTGCGATACCAGGTCATCAAGATCGCGTTGAATGTGTCATGACACAGAATATCTCCGAACTCCTGCTTCTCACGATTGAGCATGCCAAGATGTTCGACGTAGTGAACGACCTCGATGGCGCTTAGCGTCGTCAACGTGAATTCCTGATTTTGCTGATCGGCCCGCAGGAGAGATAGATAGCAATCTATTTGCTCGACGAGCAACTGTTCATCGATTGCCATGCGCGGTGTGCCCAGGGTAACCAGGGCAACCAGATTTATCGGATTGATCGCAACCGCTTCATTGATCCGTCGCAGAATTTCGTTACCGAGGTCAACAGGTTGGGTTTGTGGGGCCTCGTCGAGCCAGTCCTCCAGGATAATGGGTTTGCCGAAGTTGATCCGGACTTTACCGAAATCCTGCTTGATCAGTCGCAGACTACGAAATACATCGCCAACGGATTCGTTTTCCTTTTCTACACCCCTGAGTTCTTCCAGATAACTGCCGGCTTCGACCAGCTTTTCGTAGCCAAGGTACACGGGCATAAATGCGAGCGGCCGCGGAATACCTCGATGGTGGTGATCGATGGTCATTTTCAACAAACCGAGCTTTGGCGGCAGCAAACGCCCGGTGCGTGAGCGTCCCCCTTCCGGAAAATATTCCACGCAATGGCCTCGCCGGTAAACCTGATACAGATATTCGGAGAACACGGCCGCGTAGACAGGATCATCGCGAAAGCCGCGCCGCATGAAAAAAGCCCCGCCGCGTCTGAGTAGCCCACCGACGATGGGCAGATTCAGATTATCCCCTGCGGCGATGTGCGGAATCATGAATCCGTACTGGTAGAGCATATAGGAGAGCAACAGATAGTCGAGGTGACTGCGGTGGGAGGGCACATAGATAATGGTATGTGTCTCGGAAATCTGTCGCACCCGTGCTAAACCGCTGATCTCAAGACCACTGTAGATTCGGTGCCAGAACCAGGTAAGTAAGCGACTCAGGATGCGCACTGTGGTGATGGACATGTTTGAAACGATATTGAGAGCAGCTTTACGGGCCTGCCGTTCGAGCCTGGCTCTCGACACCTGTTCGCTCTGAGCGTCAATTGCCTGCACCACCGCACGTGAGTTGAGGATCTGGTTTACCAGCGTCCGGCGATGGGAGAAATCCGGTCCAAGCGTGGCCACTCGCTGGTTGCGCAGCTGTACGCGTAATAGCCGCGCTGCCCGGCGCACTACGATGTTGGGATCGGCGTGACTCAATTCGCTTAAGCGGATCGGGTTTCCCATACTGACCACGATCCGTTTCCGGTTGAGAACGAGGTTCAACATTCTCTTCAGGCGGGAGGTGACAGCCCAATTCTCCGTAAAGAATGAGCGCAGGATGGATCCTTCTCTCTGAATGCCCCAGCCCCAGAAAACGGCAACCGGCAGTAGTTGCACATCGGTCGAGTGAGTACTCTGTTCGAGAATACGAACCATGCGATTGGAGTAGGTCTGCATTGTGTTGCGACGAAACCAGCCGCCCGTAGCCCGGTTGAGAAAGAAAAAGCGTCGATTTTCTGTCTCTTCAGCCAACTCGATCGGTGTCAACGGAGCAGACATGCCGTGCTCGGCGCAGATGAGATCAACGATGATGAGATCACTCAGCGAACGATTTTGCAGTACGTAGATCAGATTGTGGGATTGCTCTGGCGGGATCTGCTGTTCTTCACCGGCGAGACGAGGCCGTGCGATCTTCGCAATCAGTGCACGACATAACTTGTAGCTAAGTTGCTTGAGCCGCTGCACAAACCACCCTGGCGGCTGTTGGCTTGGGCACTATCAGCCTCGCACTTTCGGCCATCGAAGACCTCACGCTGTTAATCCCGTGCCTCGAGTTCTCTGCCTTCGAACAGCGACTCCAGCTCGGGTGGCTGGTTTCCGCTTGAGCGAATTTCGACCTCCCAGACGTCCTCATATTTCCTCTCGGTAGCCTGATCAGCGTCCGCCTTTGACCTGATGATTGTAGGTCGCAGAAAGACTAGCAGGTTACGCTTAGTCCGTGAGTCGGAATCCGAACGAAACAGCCTGCCAATACCGGGAATGTTGCCGAAAAATGGCACTCTACGATTCGTCTCATTGATGTCGTCCACGATGAGGCCGCCTAGAACGATGGTCTGACGATCCTCCGCCAGTACCGTTGTCTCGATCGTCCGTTTGGAGGTGACGACATCGGAAAAACCGTTATCACCGATCGGTGTAGGCACCACTGCGGTGATTTCCTGGGAAACCTCCAGGCGCACGGTCTGACCGTCGTGTACATGGGGCGTCACGGTTAATTGCAGACCGACATCTTCGCGTTGGATGGTTGTGAAAGGATTGTCAGAACCATCGCCCGTTGTGCTGAATGAGCCTGTACGAAACGGTACCTCGTTACCCACGACGATTTTTGCTTCCTGGTTATCGAGTGTCAGCAGACTGGGAGTAGAGAGCAGGTTGGCGTTGGAGCTAGTCGACAGTGCCTGCACGATGGCAGCGAAAGATATTCCGGCGGCGTCGATTTTTGCTACCGCGACAGTCGGCGTGTTCACAGAAGCCAGACCCGAAACGAAATCACTGTTGCCATCCTCATCGGGGACCAGTGCAGATAACAAACCGTTGATTGCGCCATTGAGCGGCGTAGTCACCAGAGGAACAGAGCTGCCTCCTCGATCGATCGCAGCGAATTCCACACCAACGTCGAGAGTATCCGTGATGGAGATCTCGACGATCGCGGCTTCGATCAACACCTGGGCGCGCCGCACGTCGAGTTTGTCGAGAATATCCTCGATTTCGCGCATCTGACTTCTGTCGGCGCGAACCACAATCGCATTCAGCGATGTATCCGCTTGAATACTCGGCGGCACCTGATTGGTTTCTGACTGTGAGTTTGCCTGGTCCGTGATGATCTGGCCGAGGAGTTCGGCGATTTCCGAGGCATCGGCAAATTTCAGATTGAAAACCTGGGTTGCGCCGGCCGCAGTTGTCGGGCGATCCAGCTTCTCTACGAGCTTCAGTATTTCGGCAACCGGGCCGGATTTACCCCTGATGACGATGGTGTTGTTCCGTTCGTTCGCGATCAGATTGATTCGTTGGGGGCCGACGGCGTTTCTGCCGATCTGTTCCGGAGCCACCAACTCGAGCAGAGGCACCAGCGTGCCCACCCAGGCATGTTCGAGTTCCAGCAGTACGATTTCGTCTTCGTCGGCAATGTCGATCTGTTTGATGATTTGTAACAGCCGGATCATGTTGTCGGCATGATCCGTCAGGATCACGATGTTCGGGTTGGCCACGGCAGCGAGGTGGCCGTACTGCGGCATGATCGGCCGCAGAATCTTCACGAGCTCAGCGGAGTCCACGTTTTGTGCTGCAATGACACGCGTAACAAGCTCTTCGGGTGCGATGTCATCCAGCGAACCCTGCGGTCCTGGTGTTTGTCTGCCCTGAGCGTTCGGGGTAATGCGGGTGACGTTGCCTGAAGGCATTGCGATGAAGTTGTGTACCCGCAGCACGGACAGGAAGAGGGCGTACACGGCGTCTTTGTCCATGGCCGTGCTCGAAATGACGGTCACATTGCCTTTAATTCTTGGATCCACGACAAATGTTTTGCCGGTGATGTCGGCGACCTGAGTGACGAACTCTTTGAGCTCGGCGTTTTTTATGTTGATCTTCCAGGTCTGCTCTTCGGCAGCCTGGGCTGTATTGAGTACAAACAGCAATAGGAATGCAGGACACAACAACCGCAGCACATAAAGCCGCAATCCCGGAGTTGGGAATGTAGTATCGGTCATCACTAGTTCAGCGAAGCGGTAATGAAAAACCGCCGACTTCCACGTTGCACTTCCAGGCGCGCCGAGCCCTGCGCCAATATGTTGTCTATTTGTTGTTGGTCTTGTCGAATATTGCCAACGGGCTGGCCGTTGACGGACAAGATGACATCACCAGGTTGCAGGCCAGTTTGGCTGAGGTAGGGTGACTGAGCAAGGTCATCCAGACGATAGCCTTGCGAACTGCTTTCACTGACGGGTGCGATGCCGAGATCATTGAGTGCGCGTTGCGGATCTTCGTTGATTCGGTCGCGATAGGTATCGATCATCTCTCGCGGCGTGCGATTACTAACGGGCTGACTGCCCACTGAAACTGGCGCAATCTCCGCAGTCACCAGCGCTGCCAGCTGCGCTTGGCTCACGTCCGGGAAGCGCAGGGTCTCGCGCGCTCCGGCACGGCGCAGCACGATGTACTGTGGATGAACTTCGATCAATTCGGCATTACCGGGTAGCAGGTCGCCGACCTGGTAGATTTCACCCGGCTTGCCTTTCTGCGCGACGATTGCTGCTGAGTCGGTATCGGTGCTGTCGAGTTCGGCCACGAATACTCCGAGCAATTCCAGCGGCAGGCGCGTTTCCAC
>CBDUDJ010000224.1:0-5004 GCA_965365885.1 uncultured Gammaproteobacteria bacterium | reverse complement strand
CATCAGGTCCTTCGTCCAGGTAGTGCATTCGCAGATCATCCCCGCCGTCGGGATCTGGCACGTCGGTGTAGCGGGCCGTGAACGGGTAACCATCCAGGTTGGCGAATCGATCATCGGCTGTACGAAGGCATTGCATGGCAGTCTCTCTTTACAAATACGAACAGAAACGAAAGTCAGTGAACTTCAATCATAACCCCCAAGATGCTTCTGCAACGAAGCAAGCAGGCGACGCAGTGTCCCGGTCAGGAGCGCGAACTCGGCATCCAGGCGCGCCAATGGATCTTCGCTCTCGGCGGTATCGTATTCGGTCGCATCGTCGAAGCCCTGAAATTTGAGCTTGCGTAAAATGCCTTCCTGATCGATCACGCAACTCAACAGATCATCAAATTCAACCGCAAGGCGATCGAGTCTTAGACCTTCTCTGACATGTCTGCGCACGCTGGCATCCGTCAGCTCGATGTCCAGCCAGCTGACCGAGGCACCGCCCACGGATGGATCCAGCATCCGGCATTCCCGACCAGGTACAAAACTGGCCGGACCCTGGCCCATGAATATTCTGGTCAGCAAGCCAGCGAGCGACTGTTTGAACGCCAGCGGTGTTACCTGCAGGGTGGCCAATGCATTGCGTAGCGTTTCCAGAAATCGTTCGGCCTGAGTATCTGAGGCTGTATCAATGCCGATGAGCTTTTCCCTTGCCAGATAAAATCCCCAGGTTCGCTCAGACTTCAACAACGCTTTCGGCACGAGTTCAGCATGGACCTCGTCTTTGAGCTCGCGTTTTTCCTTCCGTCCCGGATCGCGCTGGGTGCGGTTGCGGAATTCTCTGATCCGCTCCTCAAGTGCTTCGTTGATTGCAGCCGGTGGCAGGAGTCGCGTTTGACTGCGCAGGCGCAGGAGATCAGCGCCACCGAGGCGCCTTGTCAGGATGGTCTCAGTTTCACCACCTGGCGCCTCCCAGCCGGAACTGCGCTCGGTGAAGGACCCGCAGGGCTTGAAGGCCGCATTGAGGAGTTTGCCGGCAAGTTCCTCGGCAGATTCCGGCCAGTCACTGTGCAGCCGGTAAAGGCGTACGTTTCTAAACATCTGTTGCTTCCGCTGGGCGCGCCATTATCCAGATAGCTCGCACAAGAGTCACTGCTTGAGGCGATATCCATGCACACTGCTGCGTACATCTCGGTGTAATCGCGTCTAATATGGGTCATGCCCAGCCGCGCCGCCAAGATCCTCTGCATAAGCCTCTTCGCGTTGTACAGCAACCCCACCCTGGCAGACGCCTTACAGGACGCATTGGCACAACACTCTCGCAGCACAGCGGACCTGCAACGTGACGCAACCAGCAGACCGCTCGAGGTGCTGACTTTTATCGGCGTCGAACCAGGCATGGCTGTTCTCGACGTGCTCGGGGGCAATGGCTACTACAGCGAAATCCTGGCGGGCGCCGTTGGTCCGCGAGGTCGTGTCTATCTTCACAACAATCAGGCTTACGCCGGTCTGATGTCCGGCATTAGCGCACGCCTCGCGAACAATCGGCTGCCAAACGTAGTTGCGATCGTGCAGGAAATCGAAGACATCCTCCTACCGAGGCAATCCATCGACATGGTGCTGGCTGTGATGGTTTACCACGACGTCTACTACACGAACAACGGTTGGACCGTAACAGCCGATCGGTTCTTCGCGATGATCAATCGCGTCTTGAAACCAGGGGGCATTCTCGGCATCGTTGACCACGATGCACAACCAGGCTCTGGTGTGGGATTCACGCAAAATCTGCATCGTATTGACGCGCAATTCGCCACGCGAGATATCGGTAGCCGCGGATTTGAATTCCTCGGCGCAACCGATGCGTTGAAAAATCCGCTGGACACCTTGACCGAATCCGTCTTTGAACCCGACATTCGCGGTAGAACGTCCAGGTTCGTTCACAAGTATCGCAAACGCTGATCTATGCGAACACGCCGAAGTTGAAGCTTCTCATCATCACCCATTCGCTCACCTCAGGCGGCACCGAGCGTATCGTATCCAACATGGCAAACAACTGGGCCGCCGCCAGGGAAGTGACTGTATTGACGATCGCGTCGGTGGCACACGACCACTACCAACTCGACTCGAGCGTCCAGAGAATCGCTCTTGATCTCGATCGAATCAGTGGCAATCTCTTGAGCGCACTGGGAAACAATCTGCAGCGGATCAGCGCATTACGACGGGCGATCCGGCTGGTGCGTCCGGACGTCGTTATCGCAATGATGGCGACGAGCATTTGTCTTGCGCGGCTTGCAACGCTTGGTCTGAAAATCACCGTTATCGGTTCCGAACGCATTCACCCGCCTACACTCCCCCTGGGCGCCCCATGGGAACGGCTGCGCCGATGGCTGTATCCAGGTTTGTCAGCCATCGTCGCCCAGACTGAGCGCAGCGCGGACTGGCTGCGCAACGAATGCGGGGCTGCAAACGTCGTGGTCATTGCGAACTCAATCACGCTGCCACTACCAGTTGGCAAAGCGGCGAGCCTGCCACCCCGCCAGGTGATGCGTGAGCAACATTCGATTCTCGCAGTCGGCAGGCTGGAGACGCAGAAAGGTTTCGACCTGCTGCTCGAGGCTTTCGCGATATTTGGGGCGGAGCAGCCGCTATGGCATCTGATCATACTGGGTGAAGGGTCGGCGCGCGGTGCGCTGGAGCAGCATGTCGATACAATGGGGCTGAGCACTTGTGTCCACCTGCCAGGCAATGTCGGCAATACCGCTGATTGGTACGAGGCTGCGGATATTTTCGTCATGAGTTCCCGTTTCGAAGGATTTCCCAATGCACTCGTTGAAGCAATGGCGTACGGTCTGCCGGTGGTGAGTTTTGATTGTGAAACAGGCCCGGCAGAAGTGATTGAAGATGGTTCCGATGGATTGCTTGTAACAAACGGTGATGTACATGCTCTTGCTGCCGCACTGGCGAAACTCATGAGCGACGAGGCACTACGACACAGACTCGCCACGCAAGCCCGGGAAAGTTCACACCGATATTCCGCACCCAGGATCACGGCCCAGTGGGACACGCTAATCGACAAGCTGCTCAATGAACGATCGTGAATCCACAACGGCACGGCTGTACCGCCGCATCTACGAAGCAATATGCGGCAGCCACCCGCAATTACGACCCTGGCATTTTCAATGGTCGGCAGCTCGTTACCTGTATCGTGATTTCAGACATACGCTCCCACTGCTGCGTGGCCGTGTGCTCGACGTAGGGTGCGGCGGCAAGCCTTATGAATCCTGGCTCGAGCAGGCCGATGACTACGTGGGTCTGGATATCGAGGAGTCTGCCGACGTCCAGGTCACAGCGGGCAAGCCATGGCCGCTGGAAAGTGAATCATTCGACGTTGTGTTCTCCGCACAAGTGCTCGAACACGTTGCAGATCTGTCTCAAACATTGAGCGAGATCGACCGCGTCCTCAAGCTGGGTGGTAAAGTAGTACTGTCACTGCCTTTTCTCTTCAATGAGCACGGTGGACCCGCGGACTATCGACGATTTACCGTTCATTGGGCAGCCCAACTGCTGCCGGCAACTTACGAGATCGAAGTATTGAACACTCAAGGCGGTATCGGCTCGACGCTGGCGATTGCTCTACTCAACTGGCTCGATCTGAGCTCAAACCGCTATTTCGCCAGCCGCCTGTTGAAGGCGCTGTTGTTACCGCTGTGGCTGGTTGTGTCGCTGATTCTGAATGTACTTGGTGTGCTCGGCGATCTTCTGGACAAAACCGATGCTTTCTACAACAACGTTCTGATCGTTGCGCGGAAAAAATCGTGAGCCGCGCGGTAGCTAACAACAAAGTTCTCCATCTGATAACTGGACTTTCGACCGGAGGTGCAGAACGTTACCTGCGTCGATTGCTCGAAGCCGGCCTGTCTGCATCGCAGGAGCATCATGTGCTCTCGTTGAACGACGAAGGCTCGCAAGGTGAGGGAATTCGATTGCTGGGCGTACCCGTCCACACACTCGATCTCAATTCAGGCATCCCGAAACCTGACAGCCTGCAGAAGTTCAGCAGTATCGTGAACAGCATCAACCCATCAATCGTTCAGGGCTGGATGTACCACGGCAATCTGGCAGCGTACTGGGCAGCACTTCGAATGCACTCCAAACCGGCCCAGGTCTGGAACATCCGCTGGTCGCTGGACACGCTGCGCGCTGAAAAAATGCTCACTCGCATCGTTGTCCAGGCGAACCGATTTTTCTCGACAGGCCCGGACGTGACCATCTACAACAGTGAAACCGCGCGCAATCAACACGAAGCCTATGGCTTCCGATCTCGCGAATCGCAGACGATCTACAATGGGTTTGATACATCACTGTTCAAACCAGACCCGCTGGTCCGTGCGGCAGTTCGTCAGGAACTCGGAATCCCCGATGGCGCGCTTGTGATCGGCAACGCCTCTCGGTTCCATCACGCCAAAGGCCATCGAGTGCTTGTTTCTGCGTTCAAACGTTGTGCGATTGCAAACCCATCAGTTCACCTCGTTCTCGCCGGCCCCGAAGTCTCTACCGGCAAGCAGGAACTCATGTCTTGGTGCGCCGAAATTCCCCGGCGACGTCTACACCTTCTGGGCGAGCACAGCGAAATGCACAAGTTGCTTACAGCTTTGGACGTTTATTGTTCAAGCTCCCTCGCTGAAGCTTTTCCCAATTCCGTTGGAGAGGCCATGGCATGCGGCACCCCATGCATCGTGACGGACGTTGGTGATTCGGCTTACCTTGTAGGCGATAGTGGCTGGATTGTGCCTGCGAACGACGTCAACCAGCTAGCGGCAGCACTTGCCAGTGCCATCGCCAGACCTCGTTGCGAACTGGTGCAACTCGGCGAGCATGCGCGTGTGCGCATTCAAGAAAACTTTCAGATCGCGCAAAACGCTGTACGTTATGCCGATCTTTACACGAACCTTCAGCAAAGGGTTTCTTGACCTGTGTGCGGACCTGACCTATGTGCGGAATAGTCGGCTACTGGTCGCCCCA
>CBDUDJ010000223.1:0-5007 GCA_965365885.1 uncultured Gammaproteobacteria bacterium | reverse complement strand
CGCTAAATCGAGCGGCGCTCTGCCCGATCTGAGGATGATGAGCACCCAGACCCACGACAATTACCAGGCGATCGTCCGCGGCGGCCTGCTGCAGGCAAATGGCATGGCAAACTTTTCGGACATGCTGACCATGGAAGATGCGGAGCGGATCCGGCAGTACGTGATTTCCCGCGCGCTCGAGGATAAGGCTTCGGCTATGGCGGAAACCGGCAACTGAGGCCATCCAGCAAATTCAGCTGAGGCGAGCACAAGGCAGGCGCGCAACGACGTCGAATCAGCGACTGTTGGCCGGAGCAGGTGCGGTTTTCGGCGGCAGGGAGGGTGGCGGTACGCGGGAGAACTCAAAGGTCGGCCGATCACCGCCGTCACCCGATATCGTCCTGTCACCGGCATAGTCCGCACCCTCGATTACCGAGCTTTCTTCGTCGAGCGCGCCTTTGCTGATGTGACCGTTGAGCAACTCGCCTTCATCCATTTGCGCCAGCGCTTCTTCCGCAGCTTCGGCGGATTCTTCGTCCCAGGGGATTCTGTGCGCGCGCGGTGCGCCAATCGGGAATCCTGCGTCATCCAGTTCCCGTACCCAGAAGTAGATGGCCCCCGGTTCGCCCGTGACCTTGTCCGGATCGTCAAGCGTAATCCAGTGCACGCGGAACTCTTCGGGCAGCGAATCAGGCGTCGCCCAGCCCAACAGATCCTGGTAGCCGAACCAGACACCGGCGTAAAGGGTGGTAACCAGCACGATCGCCGCCGTCTTGATCCAGCCGGCAATGCCCGTCGCCAGATTCAGGTTGAGCAGCAAGCCTGCGATCGCAACATAGGCGAGTGTCAGGATGAGAATGAGGCCGGTCATGCTTTCGGATTGAGCGCCTTGGTAAGGAGGCGCTTCTGCAGTTCATTAGTGCTCACGACATCGCCATTCGCATCAATCGTGAACCGCACGGCCGTTTGCTCGTCACCAACACCTGAGAGTTCACGCGTTCCATAGAAAACGAGTGACACTCTGGGATTGAGTTTCTCAATTTTCACCGTGACCGGCAGAGGCGCGGAATAATTGGACTGATAGTGGAGGAGGTTGACGACGTACTCGCCCGGTTTCAGTGCCCTTACGGTAACTGTTTCCTGATTGATGGGATTTGAGACTTCAACACCATCAAGCGTGACACGATCCTGAAACAGTCCACGATCATCGCGATCGAGGTGCATGAGTCCCGTGTCACGGTTGTGGTACCACACGAGATTACCCTGTGGGCCTTCAACAAGTGTGTCAACGTCGTCTGGATGTCGATCTTCCCAGCGGACGGTGATCAGAACTTCGGCTTTGGAATCTATTTTTCCTGAGCTGTCGGTGTCGCTGATCATGGTGAACGCTGCGACAAACATGAACGCGAAGCCCAACAACGCATTGAATAACAAATCCGTGAACGCATCCTGCGAACCGTTTTCTTTGTAGATGCTATGCCGCATGATGTTTCAATCGTACGTCGACGAGTACCGCGAGGCGCGTGGCTAGCTGTGAGGCCGATGCGTCGAGAATGTGATACTGCATTTTCAACAGCGTGCTCGTGACCAGACCCGCAAGCGTGGTGTACAGCGCCACCGCCATCCCGCCGCTCATAGCGCTCAAGAGTTGCTGCATCAAAGCCGGATCGAATTCCTTCATCTCGCCGACGGGGAGCAGCATCAGGATGAAACCTACCACTGTTCCCAGAAGACCCAGCTTCAACAGAACATCACTCGTGAAATGACCCAGAGCGTGGCGGTTTGCAAGCTCATCACCGAATGCTTCGAGCAACGCGGCAGGATTGGAATCGTGCTTACCCCGAAGGTTGCGGAGGAAACTTCCCAGCAACCCTGTGGCCGAACCGGTATCGGCAACGGTGATTTCTTCCTCAGACTCAACCGCAGCTTCCAGGCTTGCAAACTGCTGTCTTTCCTCGCTCAGCGTACGTGCAAGCCACAACCAGTGGACGCTTGCGAGCAGGTACAGGCCCAGAATGACATAGGAGATATAGCTCCTGTCTGAATCGAGCGCCAGAGTGACCAATCCCCGTTCTGCCGCGAGGTAAAAACCAAAGGCAACAATACCCATGATAATGAGTGCGCGGAAAATCAGGTTCGCATCTTTAATCGGATTCATAAGTGGGATTCATCGGTTGTTGAGTCTATTTGTCGCTGGTACACATCCAGATCATTCGCCAGCACCACTCTACCAGAGTAACCCATGCGCACTTCGTCGGCTCCTCCCTGCGAGCAATCGAGTATAGTCGTGTGAGTCCATATGTCTGCGTGCTTCAAGGTGGTAACTTTCAGTGAGTTCCGCGATTAACGTGCGTCGTCTGAAACCGGACGATGCAGCAGGCCTCGCCCGATGTTTCGAGCGCTGTTACGGCAACACCTATTCCGTAGACGTCTTTTACGACATAGACCAGCTGTCTGCGAGTATCGCGGCGGGCCGTCTCAGGTCAGTGGTAGCGGTTGCTGAGGGCAGCATCGTCGGTCACACGGGGCTGACTGTGCGCCATCGGGATGCGCGTGCAATCGAAGCAGGCAACACGGTGGTGGATCCAGGTTGGCGTGGCCAGGGCCTCCTCGGCAGGCTTGGTGCTGCTTTGGGAGAACTGTGTCGCGCCGAAGGATTCGCAGCTTACGTTCACTACCCGACGACCGCCCACGAGATCATGCAGAAGCGCTCAGTGCAGGGCGGCGGCAAGGAAACCGGACTGATGCTCGCCTACATCCCGGCCGAGACGAACTACACCGCAATCGAGCAGACGAGCGGACGCCTGGCTGCAACGGTGGTCTTCCAGCCATTCGAGTCGATGGCTCCACGCAGTGTCTGCCTGCCGGAACGCTATGCGCCGGCTCTCAAGGCCCTCTTCGCGGACTGCGATCTCGAACGCACGTTCAATACTCCGACAACCTGGAGTGCAGCCGGGTCTGCAGTCGAGTTCGTCAACCACGAGCGCCGTGGCCTGCTGCATGCATTCGTCTCAAGAGCCGCTGCAGATCTGCCGCAGCAGATCGAGACTGCCAGTAACTCAGCGACCGCGGCAGTCATCCAGGTCGATCTGTGTCTTGATGATCCAGCCGTGAGCGCAGCTGTCGACGCCCTCGTGGCCGGTGGATTTTATTTCAGCGCGCTTATGCCTGAATTTGCCCACACGGACGTTCTCCGCCTGCAGCGCAGCAACCAGGCAACTGCAGCCGAATTCGAACCCGCACTTGCAAATCCTGGTGCGCAGCGCCTGCTGAGATACATCACAGCCGACCGCGACGGCTCCCCCGCCGGCCCGATTTAAGGCTCTGCCAGCCGTTCACGAACGTGACGCCCTTCACACTTCAAACGCATACCGGACGAGGCGCGCAGGCGATGGCGCGTAGCTGAGACCGATTTCGCTGAAACGAGCGTCAAATCAGCGAATATCGGGGGTCCGGCTTTGACTGACGGACTCATGCTCGAAGAGTTTCTGACCAACACGACGTTGTCATCTGCGCATATTACGGTCTTCGTAGTAAGCGCCGTGGTGTTCTTCTGTCTTGGTTGGTTCAGCAAGGGCACGGGCGCGCGCAAGCGTGAGAAGCAACTCAAGCGCGATATCCTGGAAGCCAAACGCTCAATCCCGCAACTCGAATCCGTCGTGCGTAATCGTGAAGCACAGGTCAGTCGACTCGAGATGGATCTCAAAGACCTCAACGAACGCACCAGCGGGCTGCAGCGCGACCATGATGCAAAAGAAAAAGAACTGCGTGGCTCTACCCGTGAACTCAAAAACCTCACGTCGGAACTGGAAGCTGTCAAAGGTCACGGCAAGGGCCCCGACAATGTCATCATGGACGGCTTCGACGATGAACTCGCCTCGGAAAACGAAGGCGATTCCCCACTGGTGACCAAGCTGAAGACCACTGAGAAGCTCTACGAGAAACTCAAAAAAGCGCTCATCAAGCGCGACGCCCGCATCGAAAGCCTGGAAAATTCGCTCGCTGAAGGCTCCGATGCCGGGGCAGAGTCTGCAGAGAAATCCCTCGATTTTGACGAAATCGATGACACCCCCGACGAGGCTACACGCGAACTCAAACAAACGATCACCGACAGAGATCTGACGATCGAAACCCTGCAGAGCGAAGTCACCGAGTTGCGTAATGAAAAGGGCATGCTCGAAGATCTGGCGAGCCGCCGCAGCAAGTCAAATAGAGCTCTCAAAGACGCGAGCAGCGAAGCCGAGGCCAGACTGCCTGAACTCGAAAAAGAGATCAGCGAGAGGGAAAAGACTATTTTCGATCGCGAAGCCTCGATCACCAGGCTCCTTGCAGAGCAGGAAGCCACCAAAAAGGAACTCGCACAACAGGCCGAGCAGACCAGCACCCTGGAGGCCGAGCTCGGTTTCAGTGGACAACAACTGGAAATCAGTAACAACAAGCTCAACGAGTTGGAAGCGAGCCTGAATCAGCGCGAAGAGCGAATCACCGTTCTCGACCGCGAGCTCTCCCAGAGTAGCGAGACCATCACAGAAATTCGCGACCTGCTCCAGCAAAGCGAAGAGAGCATCGAAGCTCAAAAAATCGCATTCGAGACCGAATCTGCCACGCTGCAGGAGCAGGCACGGGCAGCCGACTCCCTATCGAGCACCATCAAAGACCGCGACTTCAGGATCAGCTCGCTGGAGAGCGACATCAGCGAACTGCAGGAATCACTCGGCAAGGCTCAACAAGAAGCAACTGACACGATCGCAATCACAGAAAAACGCCATGAAGTTGCCGCCGCAGAGGTTTCCGACGGCCAGGAACAACTCAATACCCTGCGCCGCGAAGTCGAGGATCTGCGGGCAAACCTGACGCAACGCGAGCAGTGGATGGCCAAACTCAAAGAATCGCTTGCCGAGCGCGAATCACGCCTGCAGGAAGTGCAGGCGAGGATTGATAGCCTGAGCAGCGAGTTGGAGGGCGCCAACGAACTCGCCCGAACTCAAGAAACCGCGACGCCCGCCCACGTAGCAGCCGTGCCCTCTC
>CBDUDJ010000222.1:0-5009 GCA_965365885.1 uncultured Gammaproteobacteria bacterium | reverse complement strand
CGCCGGTGAGAGAGTGACGTGGCTCTGCTCGAGCCTCTGCATAACCGCATCGTGACGAAGCACGCCAATTCGCACCTCGTCAACTTCGATTGACTCCGCAGCCACCTGTTGATTGCCACGCAACCTGTGAAGGAACGTCGGCACGAATGCCTCCACGACGAACGATCCATCCTGGGTGAGATGTGCCGCGACGTTTTTGAAGCAGCGAACCTGGTCGTCCTGGGTGAGGAGATTAAACAGGGAGTTCCAGATCACATAAATCAGTGAGTAATCTTCGGTGACTGAGACATCGGCGAAATCGGCAATTTGCACCGACAGATGTTCGCCGCCTTGCTTGGCGCGAAGGAGCTCGACCATTTTCTCGGAAAAATCGATGCCGTCGACCCGAACTCCTTGAGCCGCGAGTGGCACAGCGATTCGGCCTGTGCCGATGGCAAGTTCCAGCGCAGGGCCTTTGCCCGCCAGGCTCTTGAGAAACTCAACCGCGACTGCCTCGTCGCCACGCTTGTCGTGGAACCTGGCCGATTCTTCGTCGGAGAAACTCAATACGGGTTCATAGTCTTTGATGATGGCCGACCTCACGTAGCTGCCTTCGCTGATGGTACAGGCAGTGCGTGCCGACCGCTCCACAATTCATCTGCTCATCGTCTCAGGAAGCAGAACTCGAGGTTTGTCACTTGTCGGTAGAACGGCAGCACGATGCTGTAACATGCTCGACTCCTCTCGCCGGGCAGTTACGATGAAATTTCTTCCTGACTTTCAGAACGGCAAAAGTCTGCTCGGCTGTCTGGCGATTGTGTTTTTTCTAGCTTCATGTTCTGAGGCGCCGGAACTGGCGCAGAACAACAACCCTGACAGATACGTTGTAGCGCGAGATGTCTTGTGGGCATCACCTGGTGGATTTGACCTCACGATGGACATATACACACCAACGTCAGGCAGGGCTTCTTACCCGGTCGTGGTGATGTTTCATGGTGGCGGTTGGCTGATCAATGACAACGCGATAATGGATCAAGCATCTGCTTACCTTGCGACCAACGCTGAGTACGTGATTTGCAATGTTAACTACCGGCTCCTGTCGGACCAGGACAACACCGTAACGCTCGATCAGATCGTTGAAGATGTTTTCGGTGCGGTGTTGTGGGTAAAGGACAATATCGACAGTTATGATGGCGACAAAAACAAAGTCGCAGTTACCGGAGACAGTGCTGGCGGGCATTTATCTGCGATGATTGTGAATCTGGGTCAGCGGCTCGGTTCGAAGACCTTTTCAGAGGATTCTTTTGCAATCAATCCGTCTTATCTACCAGTTGGCATGACCGCCGAGCAGGTAGCACAGCGAGATGGTCTGGAAGTTCAAGCCGCAATTTTGAGCTACGGTGCCTACGATATTTATCAGGCTGCAGTGAACGGCTTTGAAGGAATGACAAATCCGTTCTGGTTGATCAGTGGATCTCTACCAAGGGGTCTTTTCGGCAATGAGTTTAACGCAATCGATAATCCGGATTTGTATAAGACGCTGTCCCCGATCTATCACATTCCGCAATCGACACAACGCAAACTCCCACCGCAACTGCTTACTGTCGGCAGCATCGACCCGGTAGTCACGCCCGAATCTGTAAAAGCCTATGTCAGCGCGCTACGGGCAGCGGGTCATAGCGCACAATACTGGGAGCATGCAGGCAGGTCGCATGCATTTCTCGATTCTGGCTCCAATGCATTTCTCGGCATCAGCTTTGAGGCCGATGCCCCGCCCGCTTTAGATGTGATGATCAGCTTCCTTGATGGCGTGTTCTATTGATAGTTGCGGCAATTCGACCAGGTAACAGGAAATCCGAACTTCCGGTATTCTCCGGAACTCTCATGCGTGGGGGAGAGAACATATGAACAACGAAGTGGTTACTCGTGAAGCGTGGCTCAAGTCTCGAGCAGAACTGCTGACGAAAGAGAAGGAGCACACGCGGGCACGGGAAGCTCTTGCCAGGGCACGACAACAATTGCCCTGGGTGAAACTGGACAAAGAATACGAATTCTCGGGTGCTGACGGTAAGTTCACAATGTCAGATCTGTTTATGGACAGGTCCCAGCTTGCGGTTTACCACCTGATGTTCGGCCCGGGATGGGACGATCCGTGTCCAGGCTGCACGCAGTGGGCGAACGCTCTCAATGGCACCACAGATATCTTTAAAGATGCAGACGCTCGGCTGATCGCAGTGTCGCGGGCGCCCTATGAGGAAATTGCCGAGCAACGCGACAGACTCGGTTGGCGATTCAGCTGGCTTTCTTCTTATAGCTGCGACTTCAATCTCGACTTTTTCGCGTCCTCAGAGGATTTAGGCGACGTGAGCATCAAGTACATCGGTGGCGAAGGTGGCGAGCTGGTGGACTTCGGCCGTGGCGAGAATCATGGTGTGAGTGTGTTCTACAAGGACACGTCAGGCGAAATCTTCCACACCTACAGTACCTACAACCGGGGTATCGAGGACTTGAACGGTGCTCTTGGTTATTTTGACTTACTGCCAAAGGGCAGGGCGTGGTAGTCGCCTCGCTTAAACCCAACAGCTATCCCAATTACGCTGATAAGCAACCAGAAAAACTCGATCAAAAAAGCAGACATATTGAAATCAAACGTAAGTGAGCAAAGTATCAGCGCTGCGCCGGATGCATTGAGGATCGAATAGCGCAAGTCCTGCGCCTGGAGTTTCCCAAGTTGGAGTAACAGGTAGGAAGCTAAAATCATGACAACCCCGATGTTTCCCAGATAGTCATACCATTGATAATCCATAGTGCACCAAAGTGTGAGTTAAATTGTGCTGAATGTGATACTGAATCATCAGGATCACGAATATAAAGTTCTCACAGGAGAGATCGCCAACCCGGCGGAAAACTGCCATTCAGAATGTTCGTTCGCAAACCCTCGAGCTTTTCATGGTGACCGATACCACATAAAAGGCGCCATTCCCTGGCTCCAAGCGGCTCTGTTAGTTGCCAACATGCGGCCGAAAAGTCCCGTTTTCCTCTCTCCACCTGATCGAACATGGCGATAACAAAATCCTCCACGCGAACGATGTAACCACTCGCTGGTTCGTTGTCTCTATCGCTGCCGAACGACGCGACTGCGAAAGAGAGCTCACTGCGCTTTTGATATAAAGGACGCCATGTTTCCTGAAACTTGATGGTCTGACCTGAGATTGTCACTTCACCCTGCTCCAGCAGCTTTCCTCGAACGACGGATAAATGACCTACGTCTTCCTGGATGTCATCGGCGTAGTCGATATCGTGTGAAAAACGCATGTAAGGTGCTGACCAGTTTACAGTGCCTGCGAAGGCTGACTTTTTGGAGTCATCTAATGAGCTTATAGGCCATCGCATATCAGCATAGAAATCACCCGCATGAAGCCAGTAGACCACCGAGTCTTCAAACGGCTCCGCCCCATCGATAGCGATGGATTCCCGCTGCCAGATGCCGACGAGATCGTCCTTGGTCGGTAAAGTCGGTGACATCAACATTCGTTTCGCTCTCTATGTTCCGTAATGAATCGACGGTTGTTGAACCAGGTCCAGATAGTTACCGTGAAATTCAGAAATCGGCTGTTCGAATTTGCCCGCGAGGGGACCTACGCCAAAACGAGGGCTGCGCACATTTTTCTGGATGTTTTCGATGATTCCCACGTCTTCACCTTTAGTGATCTCATTGAAACCCGCGAGAAACGCATCAACATCACCGCCCGGAACACCTAAAACACGAACATCCATTGTGGTTTTCTCAGGCGTTTCTGGAATCAACTCTGCAATGACGAAGAAACTTGCGCCAGTGAATACCGCAACATTTGGAAATAGAAAGTGTGCACCATTTCCCCTGACAACTTCTCGTTGGTTTTTCAAGTGCGGAAAATCAATCAAGGGACTGCGCACAGCGTCTGAATTTTTCAGCTCCTCCTTGAACGGTTCATACGAAACCCAATGTTTGCCGTATTGCGTATACTCACCCTTGTGGTGATCCAACGAGCTCAAGGTTTTCGGATGCACATACCATAGGTGCAACCAGTCGATGTGATTTTCAATATAGAGTTTCCAGTTGGCATCAAAGGAAAAAGTATCTCTCTTCAGTTCAGTAAGTTGGTTTGCATCGAAAACGCTTAGCTCATCTTTTACCCCATCCAGCCAATCGGCCAATGCTGTATCAGGGTTTTCATCGACGTGGACAAAAACCAATCCCATCCACGTGTCTACGCTGGCTCTATGCAAGCCATATTCAGACTTATCAAAGTCTGCAAACTGCTCCTTCTGTGGGAAGCCTCTCAGTTGCCCGTTCATACCGTAGGTCCATCTGTGATACGGGCAAACCAGTGTCGTACATTTGCCACTACCCTGTACTAACCTCGCGCCACGATGTCGGCAAGCATTGTGAAATGCGTTCAATGAGCCTTCACGATCTCGCAGAATGACCAGGTCACTAAAGCCAGCTTTCACGGTTTTGTAGCTACCCGCTTCAGGAAAGTCCGCTTCCAGACCGGCATATAGCCAGCTTTTGCCAAACAGCATCTGGCGTTCTTTATCTAACCAGGCTTGAGCGTAGTACGCCTCCGCTGGCAGTTTGTAGGTGACGTCGTTTAACTCAATGGATTGTGCGTTCATCTCATCTCCTGGTACGTGACTGTTGGGCTGGCGGTAAGAACCGATCTCGAACTCGACGGCGTGCAGGTTATAACGACTGGCGCTATCTGATAATATGAATTGTGAGCATAATAGTATGGTTTGTGAGCAATTCGGCAATCGGCCTTCCGTAGATGAATAAGACTCCTGACGCCTCAGTAGCCTGGACGGATCCGACTATTACCAGACTGGCAGAACGCTACTATCAGCGTTTGGCTGAAGTGCTGGGCCAGAGATTTCCGCAAATTCAGCCACCGGTCGCACCAGAGTCAGCTTCTTTAGAAGATTTTTACACGGCCGCTAATTCCTTATTGAGACAAAACGAAACCCCGGCACTTGGTATTGAGCACGGA
>CBDUDJ010000221.1:0-5011 GCA_965365885.1 uncultured Gammaproteobacteria bacterium | reverse complement strand
GAACCCTTGTCGAGTATCAGGCGTTAGGCGTCAGTAGTGGCCAGGTGGATTCAGTGGCTCATCATTTCTGGGATTCTGATTTCGTGGTTGTTCCTCGTTTATCTAATTGACTTCAACGCAGATGGCTCTCGGACTTTTCTTTTCGAAGTCGCTGTGATGTCGGCAATTCCGTACTTTCTGCTCTGGCTTTCGGCGAGATTTCTTGTTCGTGAGAGGGCTCTTAAGGTATTGCTGTTTACAGGCCTCCTCCTCACTGGCTCAAGCGCATTTCTGGCAGTTTCGGTTCTAACGTCGACGGGTAGCACGAGCGGCCTGGCAGTACTCTTTGTTCCAATCTACCAGGTTGTTGGGGTATTGGTGCTCATCGGTATAGCATTCATTGCAGGGAGAAGTGATGGAACTGACGCCTAACCAGGTTATGAAGAATCCCAGCATCAGAAGTCAGTTGGTATCGATTGCACTTGCGTGGCAGAGTAGCTTTGGAGTTGCTCCATCAACAACGACTGCCGTATCTGAGCTTGATGCAGCCTTGTTAGTAGGGATGCCGATGTCGGAATACTCTGTCCCATGAATTCGAATGATCTAATTCTCACGCTTGCCGAAGTATCGATTGCATATGTAGGGTTCGCTGCCATTTTTGGAGTGCTGAGTTCGCGCGCTGAAATCTGGCCACCCGAGTTGCGTCTTCTTTTTAGAGCGCTCATTGAAGTCGGTCTCTTTTCCCTTTTCTTGAGCGTCTGCCCGTACACCCTGAATGCACTCGGTATCAAAGAGATCGACCTATGGTTCTACTCTTCGATAGGAGCAGTACTCGCCGGCGTGGGGATGGGGGTAGCGAGACTATATCTTATCCGTACACGCCTCCCTCAAGTCCCTGTAGTTGGAAGGTATCTCCTGATCCCAGTCATGCTCATCACCTTCCTACTCTTCATAGTCAACGCAATCGTGTGGCGAGAACCAGGTATCTATGTTCTTGGAATAGTACTTTCCCTGGTGGGGGCATCTGCCATCTTCCTCGCGTTGATATACCGGCTTTTTCCAATTCCACGAAGAGGCAGTGATGATTGAACGTACGACTAACAAGTCGTTGCAGCGAACAGCCCTACAGACTGTCGCTTGGCGATAGGAGAGTTACTCGAGATGGATCTGAACTGGGAGGCTATCGGAGCAATCGGAGAGATTGTGGGCGCTTTCGCGGTAGTAATCACACTCCTGTACCTCGCTATCAGCATTCGCCAGAATTCGAAATCTATTTCAATTTCAGCTTTGCGCGACGCTACAGCATTGTGGAATCAGTGGAGTGAGATGCTAGCCAGCTCAACTGATCTGGCTGAAATTGTTGCCAGAGGTAATCTCGAATACACCTCTCTATCTGAAAGTGAAGCTCTACGATACGGAGCTTACATTCAGTTATTTTTCGATAACGCAGAGAACTATCGCATCCTGGTTATCGAGCACAACCTGGACAAGGATCTGGAAACACTCGTCTCCATAACAGGCCGACGTATCAGTATCCCCGGCTATGCAAGTTGGTGGGAGCTTAACACTGCAGACTACAACGAGGACTTCGTATCTTGGATCGAAGGGATACGCCCAGGTAGCTGATCGAAACGTGACGTGGACTCGCCTGGCTTGCCGCAAGAATCATGCTGCCGCCTGACAAATCGATGCGGCGTCCAAACCAATGGATATCGAACCTATGACCGGACTATTCGACAAGGAACGAATTGTTGCACCGGTCGGCTACAACCGTTGGCTCGTCCCTCTTTCTTCGGTCGCAATTCATCTCTGCATCGGTTCGGTATATGCCTGGAGTATTTATAACCCGTCGCTGACCCGCGTGTTCGGCGTGGTAACCAGTGCCGCTGACGATTGGAACCTGAGCGAGGTGGTCTGGATTTTCACCGTCGCCATTGTTTTCCTCGGGCTTTCTGCCGCATTTGCCGGCAGGTGGCTCGAGCGGGTAGGCCCAAGAACAGTAGGTGTGGTGGCAGCCTGTTGCTGGGGTGGCGGCTACGTCGTCGGTGCCTTTGGTATCCTGACCCATCAACTGTGGTTACTTTATCTGGGATATGGGGTCATCGGTGGCTGCGGTCTGGGCCTGGGTTATGTCTCACCCGTCAGCACACTGATTCGCTGGTTCCCCGATCGCCGCGGCATGGCGGCGGGCATGGCAATCATGGGCTTCGGTGGCGGTGCCATGATCGGCACACCCTTGAAGGAATATTTCATCAGGCTGTTTTATCGAGCACCGGATTTTCTAGGTGCCACGTCAGACGTCGAGCTTGTTACCCAGGCGGGAAGACGCTTTGCGGAAATCGGCGGCACGTTGCAGGAAGTTGTAGTAGCCGGTGCTGCAGAGGTTCGCGGCATGACTTTACCGGGACCAGAAGGAGTTTATCTGGTCAACACTGGCGCCTCCGGCGTGGCGGAAACCTTTTTTGTCATTGGTCTGATTTATCTTGCGGTAATGTTGCTGGCCGCTTTTTCCTATCGCTTGCCTGCTGCCGGCTGGAAACCCGAAGGTTGGGTCGAACCTGATGAGGAGAAACGAGGTGCGCTGATCTCCGGCAACGATGTCGATATCGATCAGGCATTGAAGACGCCACAGTTCTACCAGTTGTGGATAGTGCTGTGCCTGAATGTCACCGCAGGAATTGGAGTCCTGGGTGTGGCGAAAACGATGATCACGGAAATATTCGGCACGACTTTGCCCGCCACGGTAGATGCCGCGTTTGCGGCAACCTACGTCGTGATGATCAGCGCTTTCAATATGGTCGGGCGTTTCTTCTGGGCCAGCACATCGGACTATATTGGCCGGCGCAATACCTACTGGATTTTCTTCTTGCTGGGCATCGCACTTTATCTTTCCGTTCCCTATACCGCCCAACAAGTCAGCGCCGACCCTTCCATGGTGTGGCTTATTTACTTCTATGCCGCCACCATGATTATCTTCACGATGTACGGTGGTGGCTTTGCCACAATTCCTGCTTATCTTGCTGACATATTTGGCACGCGCTATGTAGGCGGTATTCATGGACGTCTATTGACAGCCTGGAGCACAGCGGGGGTTCTCGGTCCGCTTGCAATCACCTCGCTGCGGCAGAATTCGATGAACAACTCCATCAGCGAGTTGATGAACACGATCGACCCGGCTGCGTTCCAGGCACAGTTCGGCGCATCCGTTGATCAGCTACAGCTACTGGTTGAACACAATACCGTGACAATCGCGCGCCTGATGGAAATAGCGCCAGCAGGAACAATCGATCCCACGAGCGGTCTTTACAATTCAACTATGGTGTTAATGGCCGGGCTTCTTGCGATCGCCCTGGTCAGCAACGCACTGATGCGACCGGTGAACGCAAAACACCATATTATCGACTGAGTGTCAGTCTTTGAATTTAGCCGCTTCCTCAGAACCACCGGTTGCGTCGCCTTCACTGTAGGAATGAGCGCCAGCTCCCGCCAGTTTCCCACCGTCGACGATGAGATATTCTTCCCGTATGGGTTTGTCATCGAACCAGCATTCCAATATTTCCCGAACCCCTGCTGCATAACGCGTTTGCGCTGAAAGTGACGTGCCAGATGTGTGCGGCGTCATTCCATGGTGGGGCATCGATCTCCAGGGATGATCCCCTGGCGCGGGCTGTGGAAACCAGACATCGCCTGCGTAACCGGCCAGTTGACCGCTTTCAAGCGCTTTTGCCACCGCATTACGGTCGCATATTTTTCCACGCGCGGTGTTAACAAGATATGCCCCGCGTTTCATCTTGTTGATCATCGCCTCGTCAAACAGATGTTCGGTTTCAGGATGCAGCGGGCAATTGATCGTCACGACATCACAGACTTCGATCATGGACTCGACGCTATCGTGAACCGTCACGCCAAGTTCTTTTGCCACGTCATCCGGCAGCGGGTGCCTGTCATAGTAGTGCAGCTTTACATCGAAAGGCTTCATACGTTTCAAAACTGCCAAGCCAATTCGGCCTGCAGCAACCGTACCAACATGCATGCCTTCGACATCGTAGGATCTCGATACGCAATCGGCGATATTCCAGCCGCCTTTCAAGACCCATTCATGGGATGGAATGTAATTTCTAACGAGCCCCAGGATCATCATCACGACATGCTCTGCCACACTGATACTGTTGGAGTAGGTAACCTCGGTCACCGTAATGTCGTTTTCAATCGCTGCTTGCAGATCAACATGATCTGAGCCAATTCCTGCCGTTATCGCCATCTTCAGCATAGGCGCCTTGGCCACTATGTCCGATGTTATATAGGCAGGCCAGAACGGTTGCGAGATGACTACATCGGCATCAACGATTTCTTTTTCTAAAACAGAATCCGGACGGTCTTTGTCAGAGGTAACAACAAGGGTGTGACCGCGCTCTTCCAGAAATTTGCGTAAACCCAGTTCACCTGAAACACAGCCAAGAAGATCGCCGGGGGTAAAATCTGTTGCGCTCGGCGACGGCATTGTCTGGCCATCGGGATAGTGGTCTAACTCAGGAATTCCATCACGCGCATATTCTGGTGGGAATCCAGACACAGGATCATCGTACAGCACGCAAACAATTTTCTGATTTTCCTTGCTCATGATTCTATCCACCCGTAGTCAGTTCATCTTGATTGATAACGTTTTGCAACCATGCTGCGCCAGCGCATTTATTGTATCTCTCCTGCCAATAGACGTCAGGTTCAATGACGCTATACACTTACCCGGGGTTTCGAAATGCACTCAAAGGGGAGAAAACCAGATGTCCGAAGCAGTAGCGACAGACTCGCAAACCGCCGAGGCGCTCGATGTGCTGATAATCGGCGCGGGTTTCAGCGGAGCCTATCAACTCCATCGGCTGCGTGAGAAAGGATTCTCGGTCAAAATCTTTGAGGCGGGAGAAACCCTTGGCGGCATCTGGTACTGGAACTGTTATCCCGGCGCTCGGGTGGATTCGCATGTTCCGAACTACGAATATTCGATCAAGGAGGTCTGGGAAGATTGGAACTGGTC
>CBDUDJ010000220.1:0-5019 GCA_965365885.1 uncultured Gammaproteobacteria bacterium | reverse complement strand
GGGTAGCCGGCGAAGACCTCATCCTCGGCTCCCTCGTGGCAGTTGGTGCAATCGTCCTGCACCGGCTCGTGCTCATTCACGAAAGGTCCTCGTTTCTCGGCGTGACAGAGGTAGCAGGTCTCGTTCACGGATTGCTTCACGAGCATGGTCGGGCCACTGGAACCGTGCGGATTGTGGCAACGGGTACATGGCACGATTCCTTCCCGGACCGGGTGACGGTATGGCTTGTTGATCTGCATTTTCTGCTGCAAGTGACAGGTGACACACACATCTGTCTGGGTGATCGGATTCAGTACTGCATCCCTGTGGGCGTGGATCTCATGACACGATGCACAGCTCATGTCCTGGTTGGCATGCGTGCTGCTGTCCCAGTCAACGTGATCGCCCTGGTGACAGTTCAGGCATTGTGCATTTCTCAGAAAAGCATCAGTGCTGGAATCCTCCGCGAAACTGATGTTGGAGATCCGCTGTGGAAACTGAGTGTGTTCTTTACTGGGGCCATGACAGGCTTCGCAAGCCTCATTGGCGGCAGGGCTGCGTGGGTCACCTGCGACGAAGTGGGGTGTTCCGAGGATGGCGTTGACGGTGTTGGTGTTGTGACATTGCAGACAGGTTTTTTCTCCGCCACCGTCGCTGGTCAACTCAACGCTCTCCTGGGCATAAGCGAATTGCACCGCGACCACTGCGAGCAGGCTAAACACATATGCACTAATACTTTTCATCCCGACTTCTCTTGGCGGAGTCTTGTTGATCGATCAGCGGCTATTGAGTTGCCCGCTGATCTTCCTGTTGTCGTTGGATGTCCTCGACCCAACTGGGCACGCCGTGAGCCACACCGCTGTGACACGCGAGACAGGACATGTTCCTTTCGATCATGGTCGCGTGAAAGGATTGGGCTTTCGATGACTGCCCCGCCAACGTTTGTTGGTCCTGTGCATGACAGTTGACACACAAAGCGGTATCCAGCTTCGCGTGAGGGTTATGGCAGTCAGTGCAACTGACCGTGCCGACGTCAATCAGGTGCAAGCCGGTAATATGCTGCTGCACATCTTTGTCTTCGTGGCAGCCGATGCAGGTAAAAGCCGACTTGAGATTATCGAGTAGTGGATCTGTCTCTGCGTGAATGGTGTGGCAATCGGCACAACTCAGCTGACCTTGCTCATGGACACCACCATGCCAATCCTGTCGCTGTTCATCCTCGTGGCATTGCAGGCACATCTGGCTTTGTGCCTGCTTGCTGTCTGACGAATTGTCATCAAAACGAAAATTCTTTACTTGCAGCGGAAAGTTTGCGTGCGCGGCACTTGGACCGTGACAAGACTCGCACTGCTCTTTGGCGGCCGGTGTGTCCGGATTACTCGAGTCAGCATGCTTGGTCAGGAATATGTGCTTGACCGGGTCGCTCTGGTGGCAACTGATGCAGGTTTTGTGCTGGCCCTGGGTATACCCTTCCATGGGTAATTCGCTGTTCTGTGCCTGGGCAAGTGTCGTCAGCGTGATGCAGCCTAGCGTTAACAAGAATCGTATCAACATAGGCTATGATTCCTTTTCAGGTTTCGTGGAATCGACAATGTCGGCTCCGCCGTCGGCCTGGGCGTTACCGGTCTGCTCCAACAACTCACGAGGCAGGTTGTGGGCTATACCCTTGTGACAGTCGATGCAGGTTTTGCCTTCGCTGAACGCATTCTGATGGAATTCGGCAGCCTTCGTGTGCTGCTGATCGAAGGCCATTTTTGCGACCGTGTGGCAGTTGCGACATTCCCTTGAGTCGTTGCCGTGCATCTCTCGCCAGACATTGTTGGCCATCCGCAGACGATGGTTTTCAAATTTTTCAGGGGTATCGAGCGTACCCAGAATGTGATGATAGAGCTCCAGCGTGGCCTTGACCTTACGTATCATCTTGGGAATAAAGGGCCGCGGTACATGACAGTCGGAACAGGTGGTTCTGACGCCGCTGTGATTGAAGTCGTGGCTTGTGCCAGCAAACTCCTTGGCAACATTGTCTGTCATTTCATGACAGCTGTTGGAGCAGAAATCTTCGGTGTTGGTGGCTTGCATGGTGGCTTCAAAGCCCACCGAAGCTACGATACCTGCCACCACTCCAGCTGATAACAACGCGCCCAGCGACCAATGCGCACTGGGTGTGGCTAACCAACTCCATAGGCGTCGCAGCATCGAAAATCCTTCCCTGGCGGTCGCGGAATGGTACCCCAGCCGAGCTAGTAAGCAAAATGATACGTTTGTTTTGCAGTGGAGGTCCCAGCGATGACATACTGAAAATAAAGGAACAACAGTTTGCAGACTTCCGAACCAATGGGCGTCGCGCGTGTGGAAAGTCGGTTCCCAGTCACTCACACGCATCCGCGGTAGCCCGAGAATCAGAACCGCAGATTGGAGCCGTCATGCGGTGAGAAAAGCTCAGGAGTCAAGGAGGTGAGGCGGTGGAACGATTCGACAAGATCCTTTTTTTTGTGGATAGCCAGGCGCCAGAGGCAAAGGAGATCGAGAAGGCCGTAGAGCGAGCAATGGTGCTGGGCGCCAGCCTGACCCTGGCCGGAGTGGTGCCCGGAAGACATAAGTCGCGCTTTCTCAGTCTAGGCGGCCCACCGCCAGAAGAGTTGGAACGACTCTCAATCGAAGACGAGACGAGTAGACTCAAAAACCTCGTTTCAGCATATGGTGATCGAGGCGTAGAACTTTCTCTCCGTGTGCTTGTTGGAAAGCCCACGACCGTCATCCCGGAGGCAGTGTTGGAAGACGGTTTCGATATGGTCTGGAAGACGCCTATCAAAAGTTCGATGCCGGGAGACAGGTTTCTCGGCAGCTTGGACATGCGTCTGATTCGCGCCTGCCCGTGCCCTATCTGCATCGTCGACGATCGTGAACGAAAGGAGAGTCGAACTGTCTTCGTCGCGGCCATCGATGTAACCCCCATGCCCGAAGACGAGGACTCGAACGAGAAACTTAATCGGCACATTCTCGAACTGGCTCTCAGTGGCTTGACAGGAGAAGGGCACAAACTGCACGTAATTCATGCTTGGAAGCTCTATGGCGAGTCGATCTTGAAATCCCCTCGATCCAATATGACGAGCAAAGAACTGGACGATCTGCGCGAGAAGGAACGCGACGCCCGATGCAAAAAGATTGAAAACCTGCTCGCGGACTTCAAATCCGGGCTCAGCGCTTCCGAGGCGGCGCGCTTCGATCCGGAGATCCATCTGATCAAAGGAGATCCGAAGACGGCAATCCCCGCTAAAATCCAGGCGCTGGAGGCAGACATCCTGGTGATCGGAACTGTCTCAAGATCAGGACTTTCGGGATTGATCCTGGGCAATACAGCAGAAGCAATTCTTCATAACCTTGCCTGTTCCGTGGTGGTGGTGAAGCCAGATGGATTCGTTTCTGCTGTCGAGGCGGGCTGATCCGAGCAAATGCTGGATCTGCTGTCTCTCTCTGCCGTCGGCTTGGTTGTACTGGCGACTTTGCTATGCGGACAAGTCGACAAGTTGGAACCGGAGCGTCGAAATTTCTGGACGTCTGCGGCTGGTGGGACATCGGCTGCCTTCATCTTCGTCGTTCTGTTCCCTAAGCTCGTGGCCGCGCAGGCCGCTCTAACCAGTGGCGTCGATCACGGATTCTTTGCGTATTTGAACTACCACTCGTCTCTAATTGCACTGGTTGGGCTACTCACGTTCTGGGCTTTCGAGCGCAAGGTCGTCGTACTCGTCGCGAGGCTGGCCACATCACTCGAAGAATCGCCGGGTGGCTCGCATTCGAGATCAAATACTCCCATGTGGAGTTCTCTTCTCTACACCCAAGCATTGATGTTTTCAGCCTACGCTGGGCTGGTCGGTTATCTGATTGCCGAAACTACTGGTGGGGATATGAGAGTGCTGGCCCTTTACGCCCTGGCAATGGCGCTGCACTTTCTTGGTCTCGGCCTGAGCCTCAGGTACCAGATCGGTGAGGCCTATGATTACCTCGAACGGTGGTTACTGGCGGCGGCTCTACTATTCGGATGGCTGCTCGCGCAGCTTACCGAGCTGTCCTACGTCCGGGTCGCGTTGTTGAACTCTCTCTTCGCGGGGATGCTCATTTACTTCGTGATCAAAAACGAAGTACCGAGTCCTTCCGAGGGTCGATTCAAGCCGCTCCTGTTTGGCGCGGTCGGGTATTCGATTCTGGTTGAGGTGGCGACGTCGCTTTAGAAGGAGGTAGTTTTCAGATGTACCAGTTCACGATAAGCCATCCAAGAGAACGTGGCGTAGATACCGCACATGGAGACATCTTTTCGATTTCCATTTAACTAATTGAGTTTAAACATAGTTTGGCGGAGAGGGTGGGATTCGAACCCACGGTACGGTTACCCGTACTCTTGATTTCGAGTCAAGCCCGTTCGGCCAGCTCCGGCACCTCTCCACAGCCGCTTTTACGGCGCGACGCACATTCTGCAGAAGCGCAGCCTTGTTTGCCAGGATGGTTTTACGACGGACCAGGTGTTGCGCAGCACTGCTAGCGATTAGGCAACCGGCAGCGCAACCGGTTGCTCTGCGGAAATCTCGATCCAGTCGACACCGGAAGACTGAGTGGCGAACCTCAGCTCTTTGACCCTGCTGCGCAACCGCCCGAACACTTCCTCGAGCAGATCGGGATGATTGTTTTCCTCGCTGACATGGCCGATCACCACCCTGAGTTCAGGGTGCGCAACCTGGTCCAGAAAACCGGCCGCCTGAGCATTCGACAGATGACCCAGATCGCTACTGATGCGGCGCTTCACATTCGCCGGGTAGCGCCCGCGCAGCAACATCTCCTGATCGTAGTTGCTTTCCATCAGCAGACCGTGGCAACCGCTGTACTGCTCGACGACGAAAGGTGTCACTGTCCCGAGGTCCGATACCACGCCCAGACGCACACCGGCATGCTCAAAGACGAACTGAGTGGGCTCTTTCGCATCGTGCGGTACAACAACGGGGTGAACTTCCACCTCGCCGATATAGAAACTGGCATGAGTGTTTATGG
>CBDUDJ010000219.1:0-5032 GCA_965365885.1 uncultured Gammaproteobacteria bacterium | reverse complement strand
CAGGTATTTCATCTCAGGGGAGTCATCGGCAGGTCGGTAGTATGGAATCTCTTCAAGCTCTTTATCGGAAAGCGGTACATCGAAGCGATCTCGAAAATGCTGCAATTCTTCAAAATTGAGTTTTTTGACTGAGTGCGTGTCGTTCTCCGCCTCCCCGGCGTCTCCCATGCCATAGCCTTTGACGGTTTTTGCGAGGATCACCGTCGGCTCACCCTGATGATTGACGGCCGAGTGATAAGCGGCATAGACCTTAAACGGATCATGCCCACCACGATTTAGCCGCATAATGTCATCATCGGAGAGCTTTTCGACCATCGCGAGTAGCTCGGCGTGTTTGCCGAAAAAATGCTCGCGCGTATATGCGCCTCCTTTAGCCTTATAGTTCTGGTACTCGCCGTCGACCGTTTCATTCATGCGTCGCAGCAGGATGTCCTCTGTGTCATTTGCAAACAGAGGATCCCACAGGCGCCCCCACACAACCTTGATGACATTCCAACCGGCCCCTCGAAACGCACCTTCGAGTTCCTGGATAATCTTACCGTTGCCGCGCACAGGACCATCCAGGCGCTGCAGATTACAGTTCACGACGAAAATCAGGTTGTCGAGCTTCTCTCTCCCCGCAAGTGACAAGGCACCCAACGACTCCGGCTCATCACACTCACCATCACCGAGAAACGCCCAGACTTTACGATCCCCTCGTGGCACCAGGTCGCGGCTGTCGAGGTACTTCATGATGTATGCCTGATAGATCGCCTGCAGCGGACCCAGGCCCATGGAAACGGTCGGAAACTGCCAGTAGTCGTTCATCAGCCAGGGATGCGGATACGACGACAGCCCCTTGCCATCCACCTCTCGCCGGAATCCATCGAGCTGTTCTTCGCTCAGTCTTCCCTCGAGAAAGGAGCGCGCGTAAATCCCTGGAGAAGCGTGCCCTTGAAAATAAATCAGGTCACCTGCATGACCCTCTTCGGGTCCGCGAAAAAAATAGTTGAATCCCACGTCATAGAGCGTGGCCGACGACGCAAAGGTCGAAATGTGACCACCGAGATCGCCGGGGCGGCGGTTAGCACGAACAACCATCGCCAGAGCATTCCAGCGAATGAGTGAGCGAATGCGGCGCTCCATGAAAAGATCGCCAGGCATGAACGCTTCGCGGTTTGATGGAATTGTATTCCGGTACGGCGTGGTGATCGTATAAGGCAGACGGGCACCCGTTTTGGTCATCCGGGCGGAAAGTCGCTCAAGCAGAAAATTGGCTCGCTCGACACCTTCGGTTTCGAGTATGTATTCCAGAGCATCGAGCCACTCGCGGGTCTCGGTGGAATCCACGTCCTTCAATTCTCTGGGAAAAGGCATAACGCTCCCTGGTCAGTCACTGATGATATACAACCCACTCATTTTCAGTACCCTCGCGTAGCCGAGAGTCAGCCGAGAGTCAGCCGGGGTTGGCGAGCCTGCCGAATAGACTCATTCCGGGCGTTCTGCATCATCCCACAGCCAGGCTGCGCCGCGCACGCCGCTTGAATCTCCGCATATCGGCGCTCTGCTTACAGTGCGGTAGCCTATCGCCGCCTTTGGCGGCAGGCTTCATCGGTTCGATGGCGCCTTCATGGCCACTCAGTCAATGCAGCGGCTCGCTTCTCGCAACACCGCGTGCCAGTTGAATGCCGGCCCCGGATCGGTTTTGCGCCCCGCCGCCACCTCCAGATGGCCGACAATGGCGTCCGCTGCGAGGCGCGGATAGTGCGCCAGCAGCGCGCCGATCACATGTCCGAGTTTTCGATACTGCGCCTGCGTGTAGAGTCGTGTATCAGTGCCTTCGAGCTCTATGCCGATCGAAAAATCATTGCAGCGACTGCGTCCGCGCCATACCGACTCTCCGGCATGCCAGGCTCGCTGGTCAAAGGCCACGAACTGAGTGCAACGACCACGACGATCGATGAGAAGATGAGACGAGACACGATAGTCTGCAAGTTCTGTAAGCTCCGGATGATCGAGTTCATTACAGAAAAGCGCTTCGATTTCGGCGCCGCCGAATTCGCCTGGAGGTAGCGAGATTCCATGCACAACGATCAGGCTGATATCGTCCACGTCCGGGCGCGCATCGAAATTCGGAGAATCCCGACGCCTGACGCGCGTTAGTCGATGATCTTGATTGATTCGCAAACGAAAAATCTGCTATGCATTACAATTTACCCAGATTCATGCTCGCATGAATCCGACCCGGCCGACAACACAGCCATGAGCTGATTGACAGCCCTGAGCTGATTGACAGCCCTGAGCTGATTGACAGCCCTGAGCTGATTGAGCAGTCAAACTACAAAACACGAGTCAGACGAGATGAAAGATATCGCCCCCAGCGAAGACAACATTAAGGACAACATTGAAGCCAATGTTGCCGCCGCAATTGCCGAGGACGTCGGGGGCGGCGATATCACAGCCTGCCTGATTGATGCAACACAGCAGGCTCGAGCTGTCGTTATCACACGCGAAGCAGGTGTTTTCTGTGGCCGACCCTGGGGTGAGGAAGCCTGCCGACAGATCGACCCGGCAATCACCATCCAGTGGCTTGTTGTCGAAGGAAGTCACATCGAGCCGAATCAACAACTGCTGACGCTCGAAGGTCCCACGCGAAGTCTGTTGACACTGGAACGCACGCTGTTGAACTTCCTTCAGCTGCTGAGCGGCACCGCAACCGCGACCAACAGATATCTGCAGCTGATCGAAGGTACTGACTGCAAGTTGCTCGACACCCGCAAGACGATTCCAGGGCTGCGTGTCGCGCAGAAATACGCTGTCAGGTCAGCAGGCGGCAGCAATCATCGCATGGGGCTTTTTGACGCCTTTCTCATCAAGGAAAATCATCTCAATGCCGCCGGTTCCATCGCTAATGCGGTCAGACAGGCGAAAGAAATCGCCCCAGAAAAACCTGTTGAGGTAGAAGTCGAGACGCTCGAGGAGCTCGCCGAAGCGATAGCTGCCGGCGCGCAGATCGCACTGATCGACAATTTCGACATGGCGCTGACCGTGCAGGCCGTGGAGCTTGCCGCCGGGACCATAAAGCTGGAAGCGTCTGGTGGCATAGACGAGAACACAATCACAGACATCGCACGGACCGGTGTAGATTATATTTCGGTTGGTAATCTCACCAAAGAGGTGAAGCCGCTGGATCTGTCGATGCAGCTGCAATCTGAAATCTAACGACGGATGAAAATCGCACGCAAAGGATTTCCACGATGAACCGTTTTACCGCATTCCTCACACATTTCGGCATCAGCCTCATCATATTCGTCATACTCGGTTATCTTATCGTCTTCCATTGGTATCCGGGGTTCTTCTTCGCAACCGATGGCGGTTGGCAGGGAATCCGAATCGTCGCCCTCGTTGATCTGGTGCTTGGGCCAACGCTGACTTTTGCAGTCTTCAAAGTCGGCAAGCCCGGTTTGAAGTTCGACCTTACGATGATCGGCTGCCTGCAGACAGCCTGCCTCGTTGCAGGGATTTACGTTGTTTATGTCGAGAGGCCTATCGCGATGATATTCGCAGATGGCTACTTCCATAGCGTTTCCGCCGATGACTTTATGACCGATGCCGGCGCAATCCCGGACTTGAGCGCCTACAGTGGCGATTATCCGAAGTGGCTCAGCGTCGCTCTGCCTGAGGACTATACGAAGCAGTCGGCCGTTCGCCGGCATGCACGAGAAAACAACCTTCCAATCAGAATGCTCGACGACTACTACAAGCCATTTGAAACGACCGACGTCGACCTGCAACGCGATTCATTTCCCCTTGCCGATATTCAGTCTGCCGATAAGGAGACTAAAGTGTTGACAAAGTTTCTAACAGAACATGGCGGTAGCGCGGAAGACTATGCGTTCATCCGCTTCGGCACGCGTTACGAGCTTGCACTACTCGCAATAAATACCAGTGGTGAGATCAGCGGTGTGCTGACCTTACCAGCATCGACCTGAAAGACGTCTGCCTGAGCGGTATCTAGTCGTCGAACCAGGTCCTGCGAATGATCGGTTGCACCGCATCGACTGCCACGGTCAGCCGCGCGAGTTCGGCCAGATACGCTGCATCTCCGGTACGCTCTGCCCAACCTGCCAGGTAAGCCAGAAACCGTCGCGCGGCGGGCAGGTTGGCGTGAGCCAGCCATGGCAACCAGACAGTCAGGTGGTTGCGCAACACCTCGAAGGCGAGTTCCTCTCGGCCAGCCAATCTGTAGTGGCTGATAATTGCCTCGTAGCCCGCAGCGAATACCGGATCGAGTTCGATCGTCTGCAGCAGAAGCTGCTCCGGTGCTTCCTGCGCCGTTAACCCAGGTGCAAGTTGCGGCTGATTCATCACGAACGCATACATCTGCAGCGTGACATTGGTGTTCCAGGGATCCGCCAGCCGGGCCCGCCGATAGCCAGCCAGCGTCCGTTTGCGGAGCAACTCGGACTCCGGCTTCTGGGAGAGCTGATGCTGATACATCGCTGCTTCCACAAAAACCGGCAGCCCACGCTCATCATTGAGCCGTCGTGCGAGTTGCGCGTAGCCCAGCATCTTGTCCGGGTTGCTGTTGAAGTGGCTTGCGAAGGGCACGCCGGCCTGGCGCTGGAACACGCCAACTGACAAGGTATCCAACCCAAGGTAAGCCACGCACAACCAACCCCAGATGAGCAAGCCGGCAACCACACCTCGCAGGATCCTCAATCTGGCTTGCGCGACAGTGCGCAATGATTGCCAATCAACAAAGGCCGCGTTCATGCCAATGAGAAACGCAAGCACCGGGGTGAACATGACGAAGTTCACCAGAGCATGCGCGAGCACTGCACCGAGCGCCAGCACGAAACCAAAGTTGGCACCGGGTAGTTCACGGCGCCCGGTGGGCAGCATCTGTAAGCCGGCTGCAATGAAACGCCAGAGAGTGGCACCTGCGAAAATGAGTAGAGCAGCGAGTAGCAGTGGCCCACCTTCGGCGAGAAACTGGAGGTAGTCGTTATGGACGAACTCACCCGCGGTTGCCTGATCCAGGGGACTGCGC
>CBDUDJ010000218.1:0-5065 GCA_965365885.1 uncultured Gammaproteobacteria bacterium | reverse complement strand
TCTGCGTAGTGCGCAAGGTCTCTATACGTGATGATCAGCGATGCCGAGCCAACGTTAGGCCCGTGAATAGTGTTGAACCAGAGTTCATTGCGGACCCCCGGATTGATTTTTTCCTGTAAGGCATTCCCTTTCTTTATCGCAGCAATCAATTCCGGTCCCGGGCCGTTGAGATCAAACACCAATCGCTGGCTGACCTCACCCCACGCGGTTGACGACAATATTCCCATCAGAATGATGGATAGAAATTTCTTCATCGCTCTCTCCCTAAACCCGAAAAATTCGGGACGTAGATACTGGACCCCAAAACTTTTTTTCACAAGAGCTGGAGAAGCTTCGCATAACGTCATTCTGACTGAGCGGGAGACACGCTATATTCGCCCAATGCGATGCACCTTGAACTACAGGCTGAACCGACCCAAAATCCCGCCACTGCGGATGCGCGTGGTATGACGGGAGAAGACGAATGCAATTGCTCCGATCGTTCGGTACAACTAACCTCTGGCTGATTTCATTCCTGTTTGCGGCGACACAGGCTGCGGCGAACAGCATAGATGGCACGGTCTACGATGACGCAGGGGGTGCGTTTCCACAGGCACCCATCCAGTTGATCAATGCGGCGACGGGCCAGGTGAGTCGAACCCGCAGCAACGACGCCGGTAGATACGGCTTCGAAGGACTCGCTGCGGGACACTATCAGCTCTCAGTAAGCATGCCGTGCTGTGCGCTTGCCAGTTTTTCCGAAGAGGATCTCGAAGTTGTTGCCGATCACCAACTGGTGTTCGACGTGCATCTTCTGCAGGGCGATTCGCTCCACACCTTTGGTGACGATCCCGCGACTATCGCGGACTTCGTGCGCAGGCGGCAGGAAATCCCGGATTCACCGGTGCCGACAATGGCGTATGGCAAACCGAATCTGAGCGGCGTGTGGTTGGTGGGCCATGATCCCTTTCCTGTTAAACCGAAACCGCTCGAGTGGGCAGTAAAAGTTGTGGAAGAACGAACGGCAAATTTCATGCGAGACCATCCACACAATCGATGTCTTCCCGGAGGGTTTCCAATTCCAGCCGGTGGCTCGCCGTTTATTGGCAAGCTGGTACAGACCGATGAGTTGTTGCTCATTCTGTTTGAGGATGTGCCCGGCTTCCGCCAGGTTTTTCTGGATGGACGCGAACATCCGCATGATCCGAATCCAAGCTGGATGGGGCATTCAATCGGTCGCTGGGAGGGCGCTACACTGGTGGTGGATACCGTTGGGTTCAACGACCGGCTCTGGCTGGGACCGCTGCCTGTCTCTGAAAAGCTGCATGCCGTGGAGCGCTACACACGCACGCAGTACGGTGTCATCGAATTACAGGTGACCTACGAAGATCCAGAGGTGCTGGCTGAACCGCTGATCGAGAACACCGTTCTCGATCTTGCGCCGAGCGAAGAACTGATCGAATACGTCTGCGAGAACAACAAGTGGGCACCGAAGGGCGAAAGCTAGCCCCGAGGCCTGGGATGGTCGAAGGGCAGACTGCTAGTCCGTCGAATCCTCTTTGCTGGATGCGCCCGAAAACTCGCGTCCGTCACCTAGCACGACGTTTTTGACACTCGCCATATTGGCACCATCTTTTGCCCGGTAGCCGGTGACATTGACTCGATCACCAACCTGCAACGTGCGCCGTGACCAGCCTCGGCGAACCAGGCCATTGGGGCTACCCATCTCCAATGCCCAGTTTTCTGATCCGCCCGCTGAGTCTTCGGTAGCAACGTAGATCCACGTGTGAGGGTTCATCCATTCGACTTTCGTTATCGTACCCGAGATCTCAACCGGATCTTCACCGTTGAAAACGGCTGCGAAGGCATGATGGGCGTTTACCTGCGAGCTGCTAACTGCTACGGCGATCGCAACCAGGAAGATGGATTTGGTTCTCATCGGAATTCCCCCTTCAGCACAGAGCCAAAGTCTCTAGTCTCCAGGACACATCTTATCCGTCCGGAAGCATATTGCACTGTTCTGTCGATCCTCTCAAACTGGCCAAGAACCAGCCCTGGCGGCTGACCGTTTTCTAGGCGGCGTCCGTGCGATCGTTCTTACGCCGCAACGGTACGACTTTACCTGACTGCTCAGAATTGAAGAGCGTTTCGCGCGGCTCACCGATATGGAATCCCTGACCGTAGTCGATCCCTATCTCTCGAATGAGCGTGAGGGTCTGCTCGTCTCCCACGAACTCGGCAATCGTGCGCTTTTTCATGATTCGCGCGATCTCCACAATAGCGCGGACGATAGTCTGATCAACACGGTTTACCGAAAGGCGCTGAATGAAGGCGCCGTCTATCTTGATGTACTGTACCGGCAACCGTTTCAGATAACTCAAAGAGCTGTACCCTGTGCCAAAGTCGTCAACGGCAAATTCACAGCCCAACGTTCTAAGCTCGAGTATTTGTTGAGAAGCCTCTGTAAAGCTGCCGATGGCAACCTGCTCGGTAATTTCAAAAATCACCGCCGACGCGGGCAATTCAAATTCAGCGAGGCGTTCCTTCACGAAATTGACAAGTGAGCCATCAATGAGCGTAGTGCCGGTAATGTTGATACTGAACCTGATCTTCGGACGAGTTTCACGAAGCTCAGCGAGCACCGAAAACGCTTTGGAAATCACCCAGTAGTCTACTTCCAACATGAGCCCAAAACGCACGGCGGCGGGGAGAAATGCGTTCGGGTAGCACAGCTCAGCACCATCCTTCATGCGCAGGAGCACTTCATAGTGCTCGATGTTGCCATCCGTCATACTCATGATCGGCTGGTAGTACAACACCAGAGTATCGTCCTTCAGCGCTGACTTCAGTTTCTCCTGCCACTCAACATCACTCCGAATCGATTCGAGCGCATGGCCGTCGCTGTGGAAATGATTTACTCGATTGCGGCCCGCGGATTTGGCTTGTCGGCAAGCCAGGTCCGCTTGAGAGACGAGCTCTTCGGGAGCATACATCGACACCCGGGTGGCCATCGCGATTCCGATGCTGCAATTCACGTTGAAAGAAACGCCACCGAAAGCAGGCGGACACTCGCGAACGTCGCGCATGAGTTTCAGGGCAATCTGTTCAGCAGTATCCGACGTCACATCGGAGACAAATACCAGAAATTCATCTCCGCCGAAACGGCCGATGAGATCTTCGCCGCGGATGACCTGACGCAGCCGCTGAGCGATCTGCGCGAGAATCGCATCACCGGCTTCATGACCTCTGGTATCGTTGATGTATTTGAACTGATCCAGATCGACGAAGAGCAAAGCGCCAGTTCGCGAGCTCTGCTCGAGATCATTGAGTTTGTCGCCAAGCCGTTCGAGAAAATGATAACGGCTGGCAAGCCCCGTCAGCGGATCAAAATTCGCCAGCTTGCGCAGATTCCGATCGCGCTCACGAATCTTCTCCAGCGCTGTCTGCAACGCCTCACCGATGACCGATATTTCCCGGTACGATGACGAAGGCACCACAACATCCAGATCGCCTTGAGCAATTCGATCCAGAGGTAGTTGCATGTCCGCCAGCGGCTGTATCGCCCGGCGCAACACTATCCGCCCGGCCAGCGTCAGCATCAGAAACGCGAGCAGCACAAACCCACCGCCCATGAACATGCCGCCAAACAGATCGCGGTCGTACGCGCTGTAGTCGAGGCCGAGTTCCACAAAACCAACGGTGGTTGTCTGGGACTCGAGCTCAGCCATGGTTTGAGCTGTGAAGAGGTTCGCCGAAACAATAGACTCCGTGACCACTGCCTGGCTGATTCTGACAAGCGGTTCCAAGTCCAGATTCATGTGATGGTTGACGTCAGTCGCGGCGATTGTCTTCAGCAACTCCAGCTGCTCTGCCTGCAACAAAGGATAGGTCGCGGGCTGACGCATCGCGCTTTCGATATAGATCACACTGCCATCGAGATCGTAGTAGCGCACGTACTCAATCTCCGGGAAACGCGAGAGGTAATTCTCCAATTCCAGGAAGCGCTCATCCGCAGGATCAACATAGAATCCCGCCCCCAGAGATTCCATCTCGCCTATCCAGCGGGTCGCCCAGTCATCCAGATTATCCTGCACCACCCAGCGCGATACCCACCAGATACAGCTGAGCGCGATGATTCCCACCACGGCGGCGAAGGCTAGATTCGAAAACAAAATTTCGCGCACCAGCGTGCGCTTTTCCTGAGTTTTTTCAGTCACTGGAGTCGTCCGTGATCGCCTGGCTTGGATTGACTTGGGTCCGCATCTTGGTCAACGGCTGACTGGAATCTTCGGAATTGAGCAGAGCCATGATTTGAGTCGCGACATCTACTGGTTCCGAGCCCACATAGAGGAATGCACCCATGCTGAACATCACCGGGCTGTACACCAGAATCTGCAGGTCGTTACGCGCACCATGCGCGAGTACCCGGCGGATCACATCAGGGCTCAGTACCGTTGCGTCAGGTAAAAATACGAACCCATCGAGGTACGGCACCATGCTGCGAAAGGCCAGCAGAGCTTCCTTGTCGGATGTCACCTCCCGATGATGGATGACCATCCCGAGATCGAGGCCAGCTTGCTTCAGTTCGGCAACTCTGTCCCGGATAGCTTCGCTGCCGACCACACCAACCTGACTGAGATGCGGGGATACCATTCGCCAGTGTTCGAGCTGCATGGCAAAAGGTGGTAAAGCATCCACCCCACGGTGAGCACCGGGCTGGTCAAACACTCCAGCGTAGACAATATCAACGTCATGAATACCGGACACGGCGTCCAGCGCCGAATGACCCAGAGCAATAACACTGGACGGATGCATCCGCCGCACTGCGCTCTGCACCGATTCCTCAGTTCGATGCTCAAGTTCGAACAGCTGGTAGGGGCGACCGAGCTTCGCCGCAAAGACGTAACTCAACTGGCGATAGTCGGGTAGATCCTCACTTACGACAATAGCAACACGATTGCTCGAAAAATCACGAACAACCACCGGAATCGTCGGTAGCTGAATCACTGGTGTGTGAGTGGCGGTGCAACCGCTCAGCAGAAAACCTGCCAGCAAAAAGCCTGCCAGCAAAACAAATGGCAGCGCC
>CBDUDJ010000217.1:0-5109 GCA_965365885.1 uncultured Gammaproteobacteria bacterium | reverse complement strand
CAAAACCAGCCCCAAACCACAACCGGGCAGCAACGACCGGGGCCTCTACTTCCGCCACATCCTGCTCAGCCAATACCGCCCAGCGGATCCCTTCAAATTCAAAAAGCCGGTAGGCCGAGTAGACTGGTATACCCCGATAGTCATCAACGATCTCCAGGCCGGTTGCCCCGCTGAACGCTTTGCCCACGGTTGCCCCGGTCACGCTGGTCTTGAGGACCGTGGAAGTATTGAAAAATCGGGAATGACTGCGCATGAGGCCATCCTCACCGACCAGGTAGATCTCGCCTGACTCACCCATGCCGGCGCTGAACTGCATGATTTCGTCGACCGGGTCGACTGGAATCTGCACGGCGTAAACACCAATGTACTCGCCATCCCGATACGCCCGTGCACCCAGGAATGCCGCTGGCTGGTTGTTGCTGGGCGGGTATGCCGAGAAATCTTCAAACTCTACGCTGTCGCCACCTGGAGACGCATGAAGATATTGAAACAGCCGACCGAGACCGGTGTCCGCGTAGGGCCCACTCAACAGGTTGGTCCCATAGTCGTCTTCCTTCGCTACCGTATAAAGGACATCCCCGTCCGGGCCGATGAAGAAAACGTCATAGTAGCGATGGTGTGCTGCGAACTGTGCAACTCTGACATCCAGAGATACGTTCTCCAGATTGCTCGTAGCCTGCAGATCTCGTGTCTGTTGGGCGCCTATGTCAATATCAACCAGCCCTTGCGTTCCGCGTGCCTGATAAGTCGCCTGCAGAGAACTCAACAAATCAACCACAATCGGTCGACCGGACCAGAGTGTGACTTCAGACCTGAGGCTTTCAAAATAACTTCTCAGCACAGATTGCCGGAGCATCAGCATGGTAGTCAGATGCTTCACAGCCTTCTGCTCGACACGTTGTTCATAAGCCCGCGAAACAAATATGCCCACAACCACCAATGCCAGCAAAAACACACCAATGGATATATTGATGGATCGACCGATCTTCATGTCGCTTCGCCTTTGCTGCCCGGTTTCAACGAATCGCCCAACAATTGACTCACCGCCTGCCAGGTGAAGGAAAATTCATCGAATCCATCGCTGGAGATACGGCCGTTGTCTAGATCGTCAATCACCTCAGTCAGTATCCGGCCAAGTTCAGCTCGGTAGTCTGCGGCGGAATGCTCGCCTCCTTCAGCCTTCTCGAGAAGCTCAATCAAATCCTTGTTGTAGGCGTCAGCCCGATTTTTTTGGACACCCTGGAACCAGTTACGAGCCGCGAACGACATCGAGGCAAATATCGCCAGCAGCGAAATCACCGTGCGTAACAGGTCCGCTTGTTCGCTCCAGAAACTCGGCTTCTCTCGATCATAGTACTGAACTGCCCCTTCGTGGAGAGGCAGGATTGTGCCGCTATCGGTATCCGGTACCGAGATGAGGGAAGCCAGGGTACTCAGCTCGTTGAGTTCCCGGCGCCGCTCGAATAAAACGGCCGCAATCTCATAGATCACGTTCGCAGGAACTTCACTGGAGGCAACCAGCAAACGGTTGACGCTCGCCGTTTCGAGATCCACCATCGGCAATGGCGGATCACCACGATAGCTGCCTTTGGGGATTCTGCCTGGCCTGATTGCTGCCTTGCGAAGATGCAGCGCGGCTGCCTGCTCGATAGGGACTAACGTGATATCGGCTCTCTCGACCAGCTGCTTCACGGTAGCATCACCGGGTGCTCTTACCCGAAACACGGCATCTACCGCATCACTGATCAGCGCCCACTCTGCGGATCGATTGGACATGGGCAACCATTTGATGTTGCTTTCATCAATGCCATAGTGATTAGCCATGAACCAGAACGATGTGAATTGAGCTGAGCCCTTGGAGGGCAACGCAATTGTCTTTCCTTTGAGATCGGGAACCGAGCGAATCTGCGCCGCTCGTCGAGCGATCAACTGATAGGCATCGGGGTAGAGATTCGCGATCAGTTGAGCCTGGGTGCTGCTGCTACCATCGGCCTGGAACGTTGCAAGATCCGCATATCCATCATCCAGCAAGCGAGCATTGTCGAGCGACCCGGCGGTTTCGATCACTTCAATCTGAATTTTCGAGTGGTGTCTATTCACGACCTCAGCAATCGCCTGCACAAGTTGAAAACCCTCGCTGGAGCGGGCTCCCGCGACGATTACCAGGTTATGCGTGCGTTGCTCATCGTAGATAAGGTAACCGCCTGCGCCGCCGCCCAGCATCAACAAACTGAAGATCAGGAACAGGTTTAGCCTACGCAGCATCACGCCGGCTCAGGATTCGATAAGCTTTTTTTGATGTCATAACACCACACCACCAGAAACGTAGGAGAGCCTAGCCAAACTGAGGGACAATGTCTGCTCTGGGCGAGAAGCAGACTTCCGACCTAACCATGCCGATGATTCCTCGGAACTCACGAACACAAGAAGGAAACGCCAGATAAGGAAAACCAACATGCAGATCGATGGAACCTGGGTCAATCAAAACGGATCGGCCGTGGAGTTTGTGGCAGATGCGTCGGGCAAACTCAGTGGTTACTACCGTTCGCGCAAGGGCCGCGCTGCCTCCGGCAAACGCTACCCCCTCACAGGTCAACTGAACGGTGAGGTGATCGCCTTTCAGGTGAACTGGCACGATGCACAGGAGAACCTGCAATCCATCACGTCGTTTTCCGGGCGCCTGGGACGCGATTCCAACGGTTGCGAGGTCATTCACACGGTATGGGTTCTGGCGAGGCAGTGGGAAGACGAACAGCGCACCCGACCCACCAGCACCTGGAATGCGTTTCTCACGAATTCAGACATTTTTTGCAGAAACGACGAAGAAACCTAGCGTGGCCACCACTCGCAGGGGGCTCCGGCTGGGGACCTCAGTAGGCTTTCCTGGCGAATTTAAGGAAAAGATTTCGCTCGGGTGCATCCAAATGGCATCAAATTGGACCTATATTGGGTATTGCTCTGGCGTTGATCGCTGTGCCACTGGAAGATTTTGTACTCGGGATTACCCATTTCCTCCTGCTGACACTTGTCGAGCTTGATAACACTCTGATAGCCGACCTACTCGCCCCGGTGAACAGTGTCGGGAGTCTGCTTTCGCTCATCCTCCTCACCTTGCGAATCGCCCATAAGCAACTATTCAACTAGGCACAAAAAAGCACAGTTGACTGTTTTTCCGCTTGCAGCATAGAGTTGGCTATTCGACAGACCACACAACGACGAATAAACGTCTTGAGGGGGACCGCAGGTGACCACACAACTAACAGATGAGACGCTGCTCGACATGCACCGCCAGATGGTGCGTATTCGCATTTTCGAAGAGCACGCCGGCAAGTTGATGGAGGATGGCAAAATCCCCGGTGCGCTGCATCTCTACGTGGGTCAGGAGGCGGTTGCAGCCGGGGTAATGGTCCACCTGAGCGATGAAGACTGGATCACCAGCACCCATCGCGGTCATGGTCATCTGATCGCCAAAGGCGGTGAATTCAAGCCGATGTTCGCTGAAATCTACGGTCGCGCCACCGGCTACTGCAAAGGCAAAGGTGGCAGCATGCACATCTCCAACATGGAGGTCGGCATGCTCGGCGCGAACGGCATCGTTGGCGCAGGCCCACCCATCGCCGTGGGTGCTGCGTTTTCCAACAAATTCCGTAAAACCGACCGGGTTGCCATTACGTTCTTCGGCGACGGCGCCAGCAACGAAGGTTCGTTCCATGAAGCTGCCAACATGGCAGCGTTGTATCAACTGCCGGTGGTATTCGTCTGTGAGAACAATGGCTACGGCGAATACACGCCGCAGGCCAATCATCAGGCGATCGTCGATGTTGCCGATCGCGCCGCCGGGTATGGCATGCCCGGCGTCATTGTCGATGGCATGGATGCCGTCGCCGTCTTTGAGGCAGCCGGTGCCGCCATCGAGCGTGCCAGGGAAGGTTCTGGACCAACGCTGCTCGAGTGCAAGACCTACCGCTTCTATGACCATGTGGGAGTTCGCGGCATGGGGCTCAACTACCGCTCCGACGAAGAGCTCGCTCAGTGGCAAGAACGTGATCCGATCAACCTGTTCGAAAGTCGTCTTGCCGAGCAGAACATCCTGTCCGAAGAAGCCGCACAGGCCATCCACGCAGAAATCACCGAGCAGGTGAAAGCGGGAATTGAATTCGCAGAGTCGAGTCCATTCCCCGAGCCCGATGCCCTGCTCGACGACGTGTATGCCTGAGCAAAACCAAGCGAGGAGTCAATATCATGGCTGAAGCAAAAACCGAAGCGCGCAAACTCCGTTACGTCGCCGCAATCACCGACGGTGTCCGTCAGGTACTGGAGGAACAGGACAACGCGTTCCTTGCCGGAGAAGATGTCGCCGGCGCCGGTAGCGTCTACGGCTATTACGCTGGTTTATTGGAGCAATTCGGTCCCGATCGGGTCTACGACACGCCAATATCCGAAGAGGCCATCATCGGCCTTGCCGTGGGTGCCGCGGCAACCGGCTGCCGACCCATCGTTGATCTGATGTTCATGGACTTCATGGGCGAGTGCATGGATGAGATCGCCAATCAGCTGGCCAAAATGCGCTACATGTTTGGTGGCCGGGCAACACTACCCGTTACGATCCTCACCATGGCAGGTGCGGGGGCGAGCATGGCCGCGCAACATTCGCAGAGTCTCGAAGCCTGGGTTTGCCATCTGCCGGGACTGAAAGTCGTAATGCCAACCACGCCCTACGACGCAAAAGGCCTCATCATCGCCGCCGCACGTGACGACAATCCGGTCATGGTGGTGCTGAATAAGATGTCGCTTGCGATCTCCGGAGAAGTTCCAGAAGAGCCCTACGCGATCGAGCTCGGCTCGGCGAACATCGTGAAGCCTGGAACGAATCTTACGATTGTGGCGCTCGGCCGCATGGTGCATGAAGCACTGGCTGCGGTAGAACCACTCAAAGCGCTGGGCATCGATCCGGAGATTATTGATCCACGCAGTCTGCAGCCATTCGATACGCAAACCGTTATCGAGTCGGTGCAGAAAACTCAACGAGCCCTCATCGTGCATGAAGCTGTCCGATTCGGCGGGTTCGGTGCCGAGATCGCCGCACAGATTCAGGAACTGGCATTCGAT
>CBDUDJ010000216.1:0-5111 GCA_965365885.1 uncultured Gammaproteobacteria bacterium | reverse complement strand
GGTTGCTTTTCTTGCCGGTAATCAGGCAGGTTACATCACCGGTGAGACTCTGCATGTCAACGGTGGCTTGCACATGAACTGAGTGTTCATGCACTTGGAGATCGAAAACATGCCGCAAAAGCGATTGTGATGCAGCACCGAAATCGCTGAAGCGTCAACTTGAATTGGGTATACGCGGTATATAGAATGCGCGTCGCCCTGCATCCCGGGAATTTGAATTGGAGACCCCTGCAGAATGAGCAGTGTAGAAGAACGTGTAAAAAAGCTGATTTGTGAACAGCTAGGTGTCAAGGCTGACGAAGTGAAAGATGATGCTTCGTTTGTCGAAGATCTAGGCGCCGATTCACTGGACACCGTGGAACTCGTCATGGCTCTGGAAGAGGAATTCGAAACTGAAATTCCCGACGAGGAAGCGGAAAAAATCACGACGGTCAAAGAAGCCATCGACTATATTCTGGCTCACCAGTAGTCCTTGCCGTTCATCGAGTATTTGTGGAGCCGCATCTGCCTGTGTAGAGCGGCTTCTTACTTATGGAGATACTTGTCATAAGGTCAGGCTGAATCTAGGATCTGGATCATGACGAAACGACGTGTAGTAGTTACTGGTCTCGGTATGCTCTCGCCGATCGGTAATGACGTATCCACAGCGTGGGCAAATGCCGTTGCCGGTAAAAGTGGCGCGAATCGAATAGAAGACTTTGATGTTACAGACTACAGCGTGCAGATCTGCGCTGGAGTCAAAGATTTCGCGACCACCGACTACTTCGATCGCAAAGAAGCACGACGCCTGGATACCTTCATTCAGTACGGGATGGCGGCCGGCGTGCAGGCTGTGCAGGATGCGGGGCTGGAATCCAACCCGGCGGATGCGTCGCGCATCGGTGTCGCTATCGGCTCCGGCATCGGTGGTATCAACACGATCGAAAACACCCACTCAACCTTGCTGAAAAGCGGGCCGCGGCGGGTATCGCCGTTCTTCGTTCCGGCGAGTGTGATTAACATGATTTCGGGCAATCTGTCCATCCGCTTCGGCTTCCAGGGCCCAAACATTGCGGTGGTCACCGCATGTACCACCGGCACGCACAATATCGGTTTCGGTGGCCGCATGATTCAGTATGGTGATGCCGATGTGATGGTTGTCGGTGGTGCGGAACGGGCGACTTCACCCATTACCATGGCGGCGTTCAGCGCGATGAAAGCATTGTCCACACGCAACGACGATCCCGAACGTGCAAGCCGCCCATGGGATCGTGATCGCGACGGTTTTCTGCTGGGCGACGGGGCGGGCGTGCTCGTGCTCGAAGAATTTGAGCGGGCGAAGGCAAGAGGTGCAAAAATATATTGCGAGCTCGTCGGGTTTGGCATGAGCGGCGATGCATTTCACATCACGAGTCCGACAGAGAACGGTGAAGGCGGCGTGAATGCAATGCAGAATGCGCTGAACGATGCGGGCATGAATCCCGATGAAATTGATTACGTCAATGCCCACGGCACGTCCACACCGCTTGGTGACATATCTGAAACGTTGGGCATAAAACGGGTATTTGGTGAGCAGACTAAAGTTGCGATCAGTTCCAGCAAGTCCATGATCGGCCACCTGTTGGGTGCTGCGGGTGCTGTTGAAGCTATATTTTCGATCCTATCGCTGACAGACAACGTGCTCGCGCCCACTATCAACCTGGAAAATCCCAGTGAGGGTTGTGATCTCGATTACGTGCCCAACACTGCCCGAGACCTGCCTATAAAAGCCGTTTTGAGCAATTCCTTCGGCTTCGGTGGGACTAATGGAACTGTGATCTTTCGCGAGATTTAATACGCAGTTGTGCCTTTGCGATAGAATTCCGGGTGTGAACCGATCTCACGAAATTCCCTGCAAATGAAGTTTTTCCTTGGCTGCCTGGTGTTGGCTGGACTTGCTGTTGCCGGCTTGCTCGTCTATGTCGGTTCCTGGGCGAACGTGCCCTTCGTGATTTCGGCGGAACACCGCGTCGAACTGGCTCGTGGCCAGTCTTTTTCGAGCTTTGCCGCGGCCCTGGCCGAGGAGGATCTCATCACGCGGCCCCGGCTGTGGAGCTGGCAGGCCCGCTGGCAGGGTAACGCGCGCCGGGTTCAGGCAGGCGAGTATTGGATACAGCCTGGAGATACGCCTGCGAGCCTGCTGGACAAGCTGCTTACGGGCGATGTGATCAGCTACGAGATTCAACTCATCGAAGGTTGGACGCTGCGCGAGGTGCTGGCCTCGGTGGCTGGCGAGGAAGTGCTCGAGCATGAACTCGGTGCAGTAGATGCCAACACTCTGCTTGGCGTGCTCGGTCTGCCCAGTGGCAACGCGGAGGGTCTGTTTTTTCCGGATACCTATCAGTTCACGCGTGGCGCAAGCGATGTGGAAATTCTGCAGCGTGCCTATGACCAGATGCAGCAGAAGTTGGCGGAGGCGTGGCAGAACAGGGACGTAGGTTTGCCCTACGAGAATGCTTATCAGGCGTTGATCGCAGCATCCCTCGTGGAGAAAGAAACCGGTCGCGATGCCGACCGTCCGCATATCGCCCAGGTTTTCGTCAGCAGGCTACACGCCAGGATGAGGCTGCAGACCGACCCTGCCGTGATATATGGTCTGGGTAAAAGTTTTAACGGCAATTTGACGCGAAAACATTTGCGCACTGATACGCCTTACAACACGTACACACGCAGAGGCCTCCCGCCGACTCCTATAGCAATTGCCGGCGCGCGGTCAATCGAAGCAGCACTGCATCCTGCAGGAGGTGACTATCTCTACTTTGTTTCAGGCGGTGACGGTAGCAGTCACTTTTCGGTCAGCCTTGAAGAGCACGAGGCAGCCGTGCGGAAATACCAGTTACGGTAATTCGATAACCATGTATGCAACAGATGCCCGATAAGATGACTCCCGGACGCTTCATCACGCTCGAAGGTACCGAAGGTGTAGGTAAGTCGACCAACTTGCAGTTGGTGGCCGAACTGGTGCGCGATGCGGGGCACGAAGTCGTCGTCAGCCGGGAACCTGGTGGCACCCAATTGGCGGAAGCGATTCGCGAACTGCTGCTGGGTGTTCACAAGGAAACGATGTCGGACATGACGGAATTGCTCCTCGCGTTTGCCGCACGCGCACAACATCTGGAGCTGGTCATTCAGCCGGCCCTGGCCCAGGGGTCTTGGGTCGTTTGTGATCGATTCACGGACGCAACCTATGCCTACCAGGGCGGCGGTCGGGGTTTTGATCAGGCGACGATTGCGACGCTGGAATCACTCGTGCAGGGCGATCTGCGGCCTGACCTGACGCTGTACCTGGATGTCCCAGTCGAGATCGCGGCTGCGCGCATTGCAGATCGGGAGCACGATCGCTTTGAAAAGGAGAGTTTGGCGTTCTTCCAGGCGGTCAGGGAAGCCTATCTGGAGATTGCGGCACGTGAAGAGCGATTCGTCATTGTCGATGCGGAGCAGAGTCTCACAGCGGTCCAACAGGAATTGACCACCAGGTTGCAGGAGTATCTGGCGAGTCTGAAACGATGACAGTCCTGCCCTGGCATCGTCACGCGATTGATCACGTCGAGTCGACACGGGCCGCAAATCGCCTGCCGCACGCTTTGCTGATAAAAGGCTACGACGGTTGGGGCGAGCGTGAGTTTGCCAACTGGCTGGCGCTTTCGTTGCTTGATCAGTCTGAGTCACTTGATGCAAGAATTTTGGCGCATCCAGATTTACGGTGGGTCCAACCGGATGGTGCTGTGGTCAAGATTGATGCGATTCGCGAACTCGCGCGATTCGCGGTTGGCACTCGCCGTTCAGCCAATTGCAAAGTAGCAGTTGTCGAACAAGCTCACTTGCTCAATAACAATGCTGCCAACGCTTTGTTAAAAACACTTGAAGAACCGCCTGCAGATACTTATGTCATCCTGACTACCTGCCGTCCGGGCAAACTACTGCCGACAATCATCAGCCGATGCCACTCCATCGTCTTACACCCTGACAAATTGCTGGCGCGACAGTGGCTGACGGAACAGTTGCCAACTGACGATCTCACGGAAAAAATGTTCGAGTATGCCGACGCACCATTGCTTGTTGCAGAGAGTATTGCTGCCGATGAGCCCTCTCTGGCAGGTGTCCTCAATGAGCTTGCAGCTTCAAAGCACCCGACAGCGCACGTTAGTTCCCTGCTGAGTCTGGATTCCGACAGGCTGATGACCCGTTGGTATCGCTACTGCACAGCATTGCTTGCCGGGGAATCTGTTGTCCCTGCACTTGCCGGTGTCGCGCCCCGGGAGCTGTGTGGATTTGTCGATGAATTAGTCCAGATTCGACGCCAACTCGCCTTTTCCAACAGTGCGAATGCCCGGGTATTACTCGAGCGTCTGGTGACGCGATGGCGTGGTTTAAGTAGGACAGTGCCCACAAGAGGCGGGTAGTTCGTAAGGAACGTGATGCGGTTCACGTCGGGCGTATTGACACAGTCTGGGTGGGGGTCGATGATAAATTCCCCGCGAAATACCTCTATCGGGCATGCCAGACTAGTGGGGCAGGAACCAGGCAGGCGCTTTAGTAAAAGGACATTTGATCACCATGGCGGAAAAACAGGCGGAGAAACGCAGCGCCAGCAACGGCATTCTCTCCTTGGCTATCAAGGACAAGGCCGTGTTGTATGCGGCTTACATGCCGTTCATTCGCAATGGCGGTCTGTTTATCCCCACGAAGAAGGAATATGGGCTGGGTGATGAAGTCTTCATGCTGCTCAATCTCATGGACGAAGCCGAAAAACTTCCCGTAGCTGGAAAGGTCGTCTGGATTACCCCGAAAGGCGCAGGTGGTACGAAGGCTGCGGGTATCGGAGTGCAGTTCAACGACCAGGACGACGTGGCTCGCACGAAAATCGAGACTTATCTGGCCGGCGCCCTGCAGTCGGATCGGCATACCCACACGATGTAACCGACCTTGCTGGTCGACTCTCACTGTCATCTGAACTATCTCGACGCACCTGCGGCGCAGCTTGCGGCTGCGCGCGACCTGGGTGTGGCAGGATTTCTCTGTATCGGGGTCGATCAACCCGGCATCGAGGCGGTGCTTGCAGTCGGGGAGCAGGGGTTTGTCGACAACCGCTC
>CBDUDJ010000215.1:0-5111 GCA_965365885.1 uncultured Gammaproteobacteria bacterium | reverse complement strand
ACCATCGCGCAGCACTTCGCCGAAAGTACCGCCATATTCCCCGGAAGCGGAGCAATCTGTGCTGGGTGGCTTGATGCTCGACAACGATGCCTGGTTCAACGTCGCAGATCTCGTGAACAGCACGGATTTCTACCGCGGCCAGCATCAGATCATATTCGAAGCGATTACAGATCTTGCCTCAGATAATCAGCCCCTGGATGCTGTGACGCTATCCGAGCGGCTGCAGTCGAAAGGCCAACTGGACAAGGTTGGCGGTCCCGGCTATCTCGCGGAACTCGCCGAAGCAACACCAGGTGCCAGCAACATCGTTGCCTACTCGCAGATTGTTCGCGAGCATTCCACCATCCGCCAGCTGATCGGGGCGGCGAATCGAATTGCCGAGTCCGCATTTGCCCGCGACGGCCGGCCGAGCGATGAACTGCTGGACCTCGCCGAACAGGAAGTATTCCGTATCGCCGAAGGACGCCTCAAAGAAGGCGGTCCACAAGGCGTGCGGTCTCTGCTGGAAAAGGCTGTCGATCGCATCGAAGAACTCTACAAATCGCGTAACCCGATTACCGGCCTGGCAACGGGCTTCGACGACATCGATAAAAAAACCGCGGGCCTGCAACCCTCGGACCTCATTATCGTGGCCGGCCGGCCGTCCATGGGGAAGACTGCCCTGGCTTTGAACATAGCCGAACATGCGGCGATGGAGGGCGCGGGTGCAACCCTTGTTTTCAGCATGGAGATGCCGGCCGAACAGCTCGTGATGCGGATGTTGTCTTCGCTCGGACGCATCGATCAAACGCGCATGCGAACCGGCGAGATGCACGAAGACGACTGGCCCCGATTCACCTCAGCCGTCGCGCAGCTGCGCGATAAACAGCTCTTCATCGACGACACCCCGGCACTCACACCAAACGATTTGCGTACCCGGGCACGCCGTGTCGCTCGAGAATCCGGCAACCTCGGCCTGATCGTGGTGGATTACCTGCAGCTGATGCGTGGCTCGGGGAGGGTTGAAAACCGCACGACCGAAATATCGGAGATCTCCCGCTCGCTGAAGGCCATAGCTAAGGAGCTGCGCTGTCCACTCATCGCAATTTCACAATTGAACCGTGCCCTGGAAAACCGTACTGACAAGCGCCCGTTGATGGCCGACCTGCGGGAGTCGGGTGCGATCGAGCAAGATGCGGACGTGATTCTCTTTATTTACCGAGATGAGGTTTACAACCCCGAGTCGCCTGATGCCGGTAGTGCCGAAATCATCATCGGCAAGCAGCGCAATGGCCCCATCGGCCGGGTGCGATTGTCGTTCATCGGCAACCTCACCAAATTCGAGAATCTCGCCGCCGACCGCTACGCGGACTTCAGCTCTTTCGACTAGTGGCCAGAGGCAAAACCAAATCTGCCTACGTCTGCGGTGATTGCGGCGCCGAGCACCGGCAATGGCAGGGACAGTGTCTGAGCTGCGAAGCGTGGAACACCCTCAGCCGGGTCAGCATTGGCCCGATCGCCGAGCCTGCGATCGGTTATGCCGGTGGCACTGCACAAGCCAAGCGGCTGGGTGATGTGTCCGCCGCAGAAGCACCGAGACTGAAAAGTGGCTTTGCCGAGCTTGACCGGGTGCTTGGCGGTGGCCTGGTGCCGGGCTCGGTCGTGTTGATCGGCGGCGATCCCGGTGCCGGTAAAAGCACGCTGTTATTGCAGGTTTCCTGTGGTCTGGCCGGGACGAATGAAATTCTCTATGTCACCGGCGAAGAATCGTTACAGCAATTGGCGATCCGCGCCGAGAGGCTGGATTTACCCACACAACGATTGCACGTAGCTGCGGAAACCCGTGCGACGGTCGTGGCTGGCTTGATTGAAACGTTGTCACCCGCAGTAGTCATCATTGATTCGATCCAGGTGATGCAGCTCGAGACAGTGGACAGCACGCCGGGCAGTGTTTCCCAGGTGCGTGAAAGCGCGGCATTTTTTACCCGCCTTGCGAAGCAGACGGGTACGGTGGTTATTCTCGTGGGTCATGTCACCAAGGAAGGCAATCTAGCGGGCCCCAAAGTCCTTGAACACATGATCGACTGTTTCGTGATGCTCGACTCCCCGGCCGGTAGCCGTTATCGAACCCTGCGTGGTCAGAAGAACCGCTTTGGCGCCATCAACGAGCTGGGGGTTTTCGCGATGACCGACCAGGGCATGAAGGAGGTCGCCAATCCATCAGCCATTTTCCTGCAGCGCGGTGATCTGGCCTCAGCGGGTAGCGTGGTAACGGTTACCTGGGAGGGTACCCGGCCGCTGCTTGTGGAAATACAGGCGCTGGTTGATCAGGTGCTGTCGGGATATGCCCGACGCGTTGCCGTTGGCCTGGATCAACAGCGGATCGCCATGCATCTGGCGGTGTTGCACCGCCACTGCGGGATCACGCTTGCAGATCAGGATGTGTTCGCCAATGTCGTCGGTGGTGTGCGCATTGCGGAGACGGGGGCAGATCTGGCCGTTCTGCTCGCGGTGCTGTCATCGTTCAAAAACACGGTGTTGCCGAAAGATCTCATTGTATTTGGTGAGTTGGGCCTCACCGGCGAGGTCCGGCCTGTGGCCAATGGTGAGCAGAGATTGTCCGAAGCCCGCAAACATGGCTTCAGCCAGGCCATCGTGCCTTATGCAAACCGCCCGAAGAAGGCGCCGAGTGGCATGATCGTTCACGGCGTCAAGAGCCTGCGCGGTGCGCTCGACGTGCTTGACTCTCTGACAAACAGTAGCCAAACGCACACTGCTGGTCAGCCGGGCTAGCCGCAGAACAACAGACAGGGGGCACGATGGACACGAATCGACTCGGGCGGTTAGCCGCCAGCCTTATGCTGCTCGTGACGACGGCGGCCGCCAACACTGCCAATGTGACTCATGCAGCCGAACCTGCGGCTCTGATCGGCTTCACCGCGGAGGCTGCCAGCCAGCAACGTCGGCTCGAAGCCGCCTATCGCGCGAAGCTGTCCGCCGAAGATCAGTCACAGTGGTCCGAGCAGCTTACTGCCAGCGCCCATCACGCGGGCTCCGCACAGACTCGACGCAACGTTGAACTGATCGCGGCTGCGTTCCGTGAGTGGGGCTTCGATGTAGCGGTTGAGGAGTTCGATATTCTGTTGCCGGTGCCGCTGGAGCGTTCGCTCGAACTGCTTGCGCCCACCACTTACCAGGCCTTGCTCGAAGAAGACATAGTCGACGGCGATGCCAGCTCCGCCGAACGCGACGCCGTGCTGCCGCCTTACAACGCCTTTTCTCCCGATGGCGATGTGACCGCAGAGCTCGTCTTCGTGAATTATGGAATTCCGGAAGACTACGAGATGCTCGAGCGATATGGCATCGACGTCACAGGTAAGATTGTGATTGCCAAATACGGTCGATCGTGGCGTGGTATCAAACCCAAACTTGCTGGGGAACACGGTGCGATCGGCGCGTTGATCTATTCCGATCCTGCCGACGACGGTTACGCGAAAGGCGACGTGTACCCGGTAGGTGCCTTCAAGAACGCAAGCGGCGTGCAGCGAGGCTCGGTCATGGATATGCCGCTGTATCCCGGGGACGTACTCACGCCTGGCAGGCCTGCCATCAAGGGTACCCGGCGGCTGTCGCTCGGCAAGGCGACGACGATTGCGAAAGTACCCGTGTTGCCCATTTCCTACCGTGATGCTGAGCCACTGCTGGCGGCACTTGGCGGGGAGGTCGTCCCCACCGAGTGGCACGGCGCGCTGCCCATCACGTATCACCTTGGCCCTGGGCCGGCGAAAGTCCGGCTCAGGCTTACCTTCGACTGGCAGCGGATCACGATTCAGAACGTGATCGCACGCCTGCGCGGCAGCGAGTACCCCGATGAATGGGTGATCCGTGGGAATCACCACGATGGCTGGAATCACGGCGCGGCAGATCCGATTTCGGGCATGGTGGCTCTCATGTCCGAGGCCAAAGCTGTGGCTGAACTGGCGCAAGCCGGACAGCGGCCGAAGCGGAGTCTGATCTACGCTGCGTGGGATGCCGAAGAGCCCGGTTTGATCGGCTCCACCGAGTGGGTGGAAAAACATCTGAAGGAACTGAGCGCGAAAGCTGTCGCCTACATCAACACCGACGGCAATGGCCGGGGCTTCGCCTCAGTCGGCGGTAGCCACACGCTGGAGACCTTTTTCGATGAAGTCCTGAACTCGGTCAGCGATCCGCAGACCTCAGTCACCGTCGCCGAACGATTGCGCGCCGCCATAGCCGTGAACGGCAGCGCGGAGCGCCGCAAGGATATGGAGTCGCGCAAGACCTTGCGTATCGCGCCGCTCGGCTCGGGTTCTGATTACACGCCTTTTCTGCAGCACGCTGGTATCGCCTCGGCGAATCTCGGCTTTGGTGGTGAAAGCGCGCATGGCAGCTATCACACGCTGTATGACACCTTTGAGCATTTTGTCCGCTTCCGTGATCCAGGATTCGAGTACGGGGTGGCGCTAGCTGACGTGGCGGGTACCGCGACCTTGCGGCTTGCCAATGCCGAAATACTACCCTTCCGTTTTGTCGGCCTGGCGGACAATCTGCAGCTCTATCTCAAGGAGCTTGCGGAGCTTGCGGATAAACAGCGCGACGACGCTGAACGCATCAACAAGCTGTTGGCCGATGAGAGCTACACGCTCGCGCTGGACCCACAGAAATCCTTCGGTGCGCCGAACGCGAAATCAGCCGTGCCGCACTTCAATTTTGCCGAGCTGAAAAATGCGGTCGAAGCGGTCGCCGCCGCTGCCGCCAGGCTCGATGCAGCACTGCAACCTGGCACAGCGGCACCGGCTGTGCTCAAACAGGTCAACCGCCAGCTTTACCTCAGCGAGCGCACATTGACCGCAGACGAAGGCCTGCCCGGCCGCCAGTGGTATCGCCATCAGATCTATGCGCCGGGTTTTTATACCGGTTACGGCGTGAAAACGCTGCCGCGAGTGCGCGAAGCAATTGAGGCCGAGCACTACGATGAGGTGGATGAGGCGATTTCCGAAACCGCGGCGATGTTGCGTGACTTTAGTCAATATCTAGAGCGGATCAGATCCGAAGCATCGAGCTAACTAAAAGATGTACGGTCAGTTAAACAGAATTGTGAGGTACGCGAT